>NZ_JBFTQY010000009.1:0-179126 GCF_056399245.1 Rhizobium sp. 01N447_2 | reverse complement strand
GAAGATGAAGGCGGAAGACCCGCTGTTCATTCTTTATACCTCAGGCTCGACCGGCAAGCCGAAGGGCGTGCTGCACACGACGGGCGGTTATCTCGTCTATGCGGCGATGACGCACGAATATGTCTTCGATTATCACGACGGCGACGTCTACTGGTGTACGGCCGATGTCGGCTGGGTCACCGGTCACTCCTACATCGTCTACGGGCCGCTTGCGAACTGCGCGACGACGCTGATGTTCGAGGGCGTGCCAAATTTCCCGGATCAGGGCCGTTTCTGGGAAGTCATCGACAAACATAAGGTCAACATCTTCTATACGGCGCCAACGGCGATCCGCTCGCTGATGGGCGCCGGTGACGACTTCGTCACCCGCTCGTCGCGCTCGTCGCTGCGCCTGCTCGGCACGGTGGGCGAGCCGATCAATCCCGAGGCCTGGGAATGGTATTACAATGTCGTCGGCGACAAGCGCTGCCCTGTCATTGACACGTGGTGGCAGACGGAAACCGGCGGCCATATGATCACGCCGCTGCCTGGCGCCACCGATCTGAAACCCGGTTCGGCGACGACCCCGTTCTTCGGCATCAAGCCGCAACTGGTTGACAATGAGGGCAAGGTGCTAGAAGGCGCGGCCGACGGCAATCTCTGCATCACCGACAGCTGGCCGGGCCAGATGCGCACGGTCTATGGCGATCACGAGCGCTTCATCCAGACCTATTTCTCCRCCTACAAGGGCAAGTATTTCACCGGCGACGGCTGCCGGCGCGATGCGGATGGTTATTACTGGATCACCGGCCGCGTCGACGACGTGCTGAACGTCTCCGGCCACCGGCTCGGCACGGCGGAGGTGGAATCCGCTCTCGTCTCGCACAATCTGGTCTCGGAAGCCGCGGTCGTCGGTTACCCGCATCCGATCAAGGGTCAGGGCATTTATTGCTATGTGACGTTGATGGCCGGCCACGAGGGATCAGACGCGCTTCGCCAGGATCTGGTGAAACATGTTCGTACCGAAATCGGGCCGATCGCCGCGCCCGACAAGATCCAGTTCGCACCCGGCCTGCCGAAGACACGCTCCGGCAAGATCATGCGCCGCATCCTGCGCAAGATCGCCGAGGATGATTTCGGGGCGCTCGGCGACACCTCGACGCTTGCCGATCCGGCAGTGGTGGACGATCTGATCGCCAACCGGCAGAACAAGGCGACCGCCTGATCGATCGAGCCGCTCCAGCCCGTTCGGGCTTCCGGGGCGGCTCGTTTTGCTTGCGCATTGTTGCTGCGTGGTTTGCGGCCTCCAGCATATCCCGGGGCGAAGCCCCGGAGAGAAGATTGCCGCCAGAATGCGGCCAAATACCTGTCGGCAGAATGTCGTTAGCCGGATTCTCGGCCACGACAAGAGGAACAAATAGGAATTTTGACTTAGAAATCGATCGCTCGGCCATTGATTTCGTAATCGCCGAAGCGCGCCGGCTCGGCTCCGCCGCGGCCGCCGATCTCCGGCGGCAACTCCAGCGGTTTCAGTTTCTTTCGCCGCTCTTCGGCTTCAGCAAGGGCGCGTCTGGCAGCCGGGGACAGTATCTTGCGCGGCGGCTCTGTTCCCTCGGCCGTCGGCGTTTCGCTATTGTCGTTATCGGCGTCCTGCATGGCCGTCTCCTGCCGGAAAATATTGAAAATGGCTGGTGAATAACCAAATCATAATGCGCCGGTGCCGGGATTGAAAGCTTGTGACGCCGAAATCGGAGATGGAGATCCGCAATGAACCTCGTTCGCACTGCCATGTTGCTTGCCTTCATGACGGCGCTTTTCATGTTTGTCGGCTTCCTGATCGGTGGTCGGGCCGGCATGATGATCGCGTTCGTCATTGCCGCCGGCATGAATTTCTTCTCCTACTGGAATTCCGACCGCATGGTGCTTTCGGCTTATCGCGCGCAGGAGGTCGACGAGCGCAATGCGCCGGAATTCTTCCGGATCGTGCGCGATCTCGCCCGCAATGCCGGCCTGCCGATGCCGAAGGTCTATCTCTACGACAGCCCGCAGCCGAATGCCTTCGCCACCGGCCGCAATCCCGATAATGCCGCCGTCGCCGCCTCGACCGGCCTGCTCAGCGCCTTGTCTCCCGAGGAGGTCGCAGGCGTGATGGCGCATGAGCTCGCCCACATCCAGAACCGCGACACGCTGACGATGACGATCACGGCAACACTTGCCGGCGCGATCTCGATGCTCGGCAACTTCGCCTTTTTCTTCGGCGGCAACCGTGAAAACAACAACAATCCGCTCGGCTTCGTCGGCGTTATCGTGGCGATGATCGTGGCGCCGCTCGCCGCCATGCTGGTGCAGATGGCGATCAGCCGGACGCGCGAATATTCGGCAGACCGCCGCGGCGCCGAAATCTGCGGTAATCCGCTCTGGCTCGCTTCGGCGCTCGGCAAGATCGCGCGCGGCGCGGCCCACGTGCCGAACGCGGATGCCGAGCGCAACCCGGCGACGGCGCATATGTTCATCATCAATCCGCTCTCCGGCGAGCGCATGGACAATCTGTTTTCCACGCATCCGAACACGGAAAACCGCATCGCCGCGCTGCAGGACATGGCGCAAAGCGGTATGAATGTCTCGACGTCGCCGGCTCGTGCTGCTAATCCGTCGCGCAAATCGCGCTCTGTTCCGGATACGGGTCTTGGTCGCGGTGGTTCGCAACCGCCAAAAGGTCCGTGGTCTTGAATTCAGACGGCACGAAGAAGCCATTCCGCAAGCATACGCCCTCCACTGAGCGCTCTGCGCCTGATAAGCTTGGCCTGCAGGCCCGCGCTGCGGCGGCAAAAATTCTTGCTGCCGTCGTTGACCGCAAGCTGCCGCTCGACGGCGCTCTCGATCATGAACACGGCAATCCGGCCTATAGGGCGCTCGGCGAAAGCGACCGGGCGCTCGTCCGTGCCATCCTGAACACGACGCTGCGCCATTTGCCGCGTATCGATGCCGCGATTGCCGGGCTGCTGGATTCGCCGCTGCCGGAGGGCGCAAGGGCGCTGCATCACGTGCTCGCAATCGGGGCGGCGCAGATCCTCTATCTCGACGTGCCGGATCATTCGGCTGTCGATCTCGCCGTCGAGCAGGCCAATCAGGATCCGCGCAATCGCCGTTTCGCCAAGCTGGTCAATGCCATCCTCCGCCGGCTCGGCCGCKAGAAGGAGCAGGTGCTTGATGAGATCGGCAAGGTCGCGCCGATGCCGGCCTGGTTCATCGCCAGGCTGGAAAAGGCCTATGGCCGGGACGCGGCGCTGGCGATTTCGGAATCCCAGCTCGAACCGGCTGCAATCGATCTGACCGTCAAGTCCGACCCCGAAGGCTGGGCGAAGCGGTTGAACGGCGTCGTCCTGCCCACCGGCGGCGTGCGGCTCGCCGCTTTCGACGGCGGCATCCCTTCGGTCGAAGGCTTCGACGAGGGCGCGTGGTGGGTCCAGGATGCGGCCGCAAGCATCCCGGCGAAGCTTTTCGGCGATCTCTCGGGCAAACGCACCGCCGATCTCTGTGCTGCGCCCGGCGGCAAGACGGCGCAGCTCATCCTTGCCGGCGGCGCAGTCACTGCACTCGACCAGTCGGAAAATCGGCTGAGACGGCTGCGCTCGAATCTCGACCGGCTCGGCCTCGAGGCGGAGACGATTGCGGCAGATCTGACGACATTCGAGCCGGCGGAGCGTTTCGATGCGATTCTGCTCGATGCCCCTTGCTCTTCTACCGGCACGACACGCCGGCACCCTGACGTGTTGTGGACCAAGGGGCCCCAGGATATCGCCAGGCTGGCGGCGCTGCAGGAACGGCTGCTGCGGCATGCGCTGACATTGCTGAAGCCGGGCGGCACGCTGGTTTTTTCGAATTGTTCGCTCGATCCTGTCGAGGGTGAGGAAGTCGTCGCCCGTGTTCTTTCCGATACGGATGCGATCGAGCGCGTTCCGATCGGCGCCGGGGACTGGCCCGGCCTTGAGGCAGCGATCACGCCGCTCGGCGAATTCCGCACGCTTCCCACCATGCTGAAAATGCCTGAAGGCATTGCCTCCGGCCTCGACGGCTTCTATGCGGCTGTGCTGCGGCGCGTGGCCTGATTGCAAGGCTTGAGCGCTCGCGGTGAGCCTGCACTAAACGAGGTGTTTCATAGCCTCGTTTCACGCATGCCGCTCTCCAAAACCGCCCGCATGATTTCAGGTGAAACGCGTTAATGTGCGTATATTCGAACCTTGTCACGAATTAATTCATTGCGGACGATGAAATCGGCCACTTTTCACCTATTCTTAACCACGAGGGTCAATAGACAATAGAATATGCAGTCCGGTCGGCGTTTTGCGAGCATGTATGTTCGGGAGGCTTGGCGGCGCGCCTTGCGCCGCGTCGCGTTGCTGCGCCTGAAGCTCTTTCGTCATTCGATCAAGGTGCCCGAGCGTCTGATCGTCGCGCCGACCGATCTCCGCAGCATCGATCCGCATGTGGCTGACGAGATTCTCAACGGACGGTTTCTCCTGGCCGGGCGCATGCTGGAAACCAACGAGAAGTCGCCCTTCACCTTCACCCTGCCCTCGCGCCCCTTCGCGATCCGTCTTCATAGCTTCGGCTGGCTGCGGCATATGCGGGCGAACAAGACGGAGCGGAGTTCGGCTGCCGCCCGCGCGATCGTCGACAGCTGGCTTTCCATCCATGCCGGTCGCATGGAGGGGATTGCCTGGGAGACCGACGTCACCGCCCAACGCGTTATCGCCTGGCTGTCGCATTCGCCGGTGGTGCTGCAGAATGCCGACCGCGGCTTCTATCGCCGCTTCATGAAGTCGCTGGCGTTCCAGGTGAGGTTCCTGCACCGCATGGCGCCGTTTACTCTCGGCGGCCTGGAGCTGTTTCGGCTGCGCATCGCCCTCGCCATGGCCTCCGTCGCCATGCCGGCGCGCGCCTCTACACTGAGAAGGGCGGCACAAGCGCTCGACCGCGAATTCGATAGCCAGATTCTATCGGATGGCGGCCATGTGTCGCGCAATCCGCGCGTCGGGCTGGAATTGCTGCTCGATCTGCTGCCGCTCAGGCAGACCTATGTCAATCTCGGTCATGACCTGCCGCAGAAGCTGATCTCCGGCATAGACCGCATCTATCCGGCATTGCGGTTTTTTCGCCATCAGGATGGGGACTTGGCGCTCTTCAACGGGGCGACCTCGACGCTCGCAAACGAGCTGATGTCCGTGCTGCGATATGACGAGACAGCCGGTCAGCCTTTCAAGGCTTTACCGCATTCGCGTTATCAGCGGCTTTCCGGGGGCAAGACGGTGATCATTGCAGATACCGGCACGCCGCCTTCGGGAGGCGCGCTTCGGACCGCGCATGCGGGCAGCCTCTCCTTCGAGATGTCGTCCGGCCGCCATCGCTTCATCGTCAATTCCGGTTCGCCGAAATTTGCCGGGCACCGCTATGTCCAGATGGCGCGCACAACGGCGGCACATTCGACCGTCATCCTCAACGACACCTCGTCCAGCCGTTTTTCGCCCTCACCCTTCCTTAGTCACGCGATTACCGAACCGGTGAGGACAATCACCGTCGAGCGTGCCGAAACCGAGGACGGACGCGACGGCATCAAGCTCAGCCATGACGGTTATCTCAGGGTGTTCGGGGTGCTGCACGAGCGTGAGTTGACACTCAATGCCGCAGGCTCGATCGTGACAGGCCGCGACCGGCTCGTCGTCCGCGAAGGATATGAGCATGACGAGCCTCTGAAGGCTGTCGCCCGTTTTCATATCCATCCCTCAATCGTCCTGCATCAGAGTGACGGAGAGTCCGTGCTGCTGACGGCGCCGGACGGCGAAAGCTGGTTGTTTTCGGCGCCCGGCAATGAAGTGCTGATCGCCGAGGACATTTTCTTTGCCGACAGCTCCGGCATCTGCGGTTCGGACCAGATCGAAATCGACTTCGATCTTGCCGAGAAGACAGAAATCCGCTGGTTCCTATCTCGTAAAAGCTAGCGGCGGATGATCTAGGCCGAGTGGCCGAAKATTGGGATCGCATCCACATCAAAGAAGTAAGGTATGATGCTATCCAAAAATGGCTCGTGCTTTTCGACATCTGCTCTGACGCCTGTTTGCCTGGCGGCAAAGCTGTGCTAACGCGGCGCCAGCATGCGAACATCCCTTGCGGATGTCCTCCCGAAGCCCGAACGGAGAAGGTTTCATGGCCGTCATTTCCAAGAAGATCCCCGCCCCCGACAAGGTCGAAATCAAGACCGCGCTCATCTCCGTCTTCGACAAGACCGGGATCGTCGAACTCGCCCACGCCTTGTCTGCCAGAGGTGTGCGCCTGCTCTCGACCGGTGGTACCTATAAAGCGATCACTGCTGCCGGTCTTGCCGTCACCGATGTCTCCGAAATCACCGGTTTTCCCGAGATCATGGACGGGCGCGTCAAGACGTTGCACCCAATGGTGCATGGCGGCCTGCTGGCGATCCGTGACGACGGCGAACACCAGGATGCGATGAAAACACACGGCATCGAGGGCATCGACCTCGCCGTCATCAACCTCTACCCCTTCGAGGAGGTGCGCGCCGCCGGCGGCGACTATCCGACGACCGTCGAGAATATCGACATCGGCGGTCCGGCGATGATCCGCGCATCGGCCAAGAACCATGCCTATGTGACGACCCTGACCGATCCGGCCGATTATGCCGAGCTGCTGGAACAGCTTTCCGCAGATGACGGCAAGACCGCCTATGCCTTCCGCCAGCGTATGGCCGCCAAGGCCTATGCCCGCACCGCCGCCTATGATGCAATGATCTCCAACTGGTTCGCTGAGGCGCTGTCGATCGACACGCCCCGCCACCGGGTCATCGGCGGCGCGCTGAAGGAAGAGATGCGCTACGGCGAAAACCCGCATCAGAAGGCCGCCTTCTATGTGACCGGCGAGAAGCGCCCGGGTGTTTCGACGGCCGCTCTTCTCCAGGGCAAGCAGCTCTCCTACAACAATATCAACGATACGGATGCGGCCTACGAACTCGTCGCCGAGTTCCTGCCTGAGAAGGCGCCGGCCTGCGCGATCATCAAGCACGCCAATCCCTGCGGCGTCGCCACCGGTTCGAGCCTAGTCGAGGCCTATCGGCGGGCGCTCGCCTGCGATTCCGTTTCCGCCTTCGGCGGCATCATCGCGCTCAACCAGACGCTGGATGCCGAAACGGCCGAAGAGATCGTCAAGCTCTTCACCGAAGTGATCATCGCGCCGGATGTCACGGAGGAGGCGAAGGTGATCGTCGCCCGCAAACCGAACCTGCGACTGTTGTCTGCCGGTGGCCTGCCCGATCCGCGTGCCGCGGGCCTGACGGCAAAGACCGTTTCCGGGGGCCTGCTCGTCCAGAGCCGCGACAACGGCATGGTCGAGGATCTGGAACTCAAAGTCGTCACCAAGCGCGCACCGACGGCGCAGGAACTTGATGACATGAAGTTCGCCTTCAAGGTCGGCAAACATGTGAAGTCGAACGCCGTGGTCTATGCCAAGGACGGCCAGACGGCCGGCATCGGCGCCGGCCAGATGAGCCGCGTCGATTCCGCCCGCATCGCCGCGCTGAAGTCCGAAGAGGCCGCCAAGGCGCTTGGCCTCGCAGTGCCGATAACACACGGGTCGGCGGTCGCCTCCGAAGCGTTCCTGCCTTTTGCCGACGGTCTTCTGTCGATGATCGCCGCAGGGGCGACGGCGGTAATTCAGCCGGGCGGTTCGATGCGCGACCAGGAGGTCATCGATGCCGCCAATGAACACGGCGTTGCGATGGTCTTCACCGGCATGCGTCATTTCCGGCACTGAATGAGGATTGGGCGCGGTCACGCGCTCATCTCCGGCTTGATCGGGCTCGTTCCTATGCCCGATCGGCCGGATAGGGCGTGCGGATCAGGAGCACCAGTCCGCCGGCGAGAAACAGGATCAGCGTTGCCATTCCGAGCCGCGGTGATCCGCTCATATAGGTCACCAGCGAGAAGAGCAGCGTCGCCATGAAACTGGTGGCGCGGCCCGAAAGCGCGTAGATGCCGAAGTAGCGACCGGCTTCCTCCGGACTGACGCTGCGGGCGAGATAGGAGCGCGACGAGGCCTGCACCGGCCCGAAGGCGAGCCCGATCAGCAGACCATAAAGGATATAGGCCTTTTCCGCTGCCGTGCCGAAAAGGCCGCCGGAATCGGCCGTCGGCAGCGGCATCAGTCCGAACAGGGTGTAACCCGGTCCTGTCGAGATGATGCCGATGGTGGCGAGAAGCAGCATGGTGAGGCTGATGACGACGGTCACCTTCGAACCGACGCTCTTGTCGACGCGGCCGGCGATCAGGCAGCCGAAGATCGCGACAACATTCAGGATGATGCCGTAGATGCCGATTTCGATCGTCGCCCAGCCGAACATGCCGGCCGCGAAGATACCGCCAAGGATCAGCAGGCCGTTGACGCCGTCTTGATAGATCATCCGGGCGATGAGGAATGTCAGGATGCCGCGACGCTCTCTGAGTTCGCCAAGCGTGTTTCTGAGTTCCCGCAAGCCGGAGCGGACGGCGGTACCGAAGGGAAGACCCCTGCCGACATCCGGCGTGAAGAAGAACATCGGCAGGATGAAGATCAGATACCAGACGGCCGAGATCGGCCCGGTGATGCGTGCATCCTGGCCGGTCTGAGGATCGAGGCCGAATAGGGGATCGAGGCCGAGGATGGTCTTGCCGCTCTCCGGGCTCGCCGCCAAAAGCGTCACGACGGCAATGAGCACGATGATGCCGCCGAGGTAACCGAGCCCCCAGGCGGTGTTGGAGAGCTTGCCGACCTCGTGCTTGCCGACCAGGCGCGGCATCATCGAATCATTGAAGACGATCGAAAACTCGGCCGAGATCGAGGCGAGGATCATGAAAATGACGGGATAGACAACAGGTGAACCGGGGGCGGCAAACCATAGGCAGGAGAGGCTGGCGATCTTGATGATCGCGAAGAAGCCGATCCAGGGTTTGCGTGCGCCGGACTGGTCGGCGATCGAGCCGAGAACGGGTGAGAGCAGGGCGATAATCACCGAGGAGATCGTCGCCATGTTGCTCCACGTCGTCTGCGCGGAAACCGGGTCATCGGTCAGGCGGGAAACGAAATAGGGCCCGAAGATAAAGGTTGTGACGACGGTAAAGAAGGGCTGTGCTGCCCAGTCGAAGAACATCCACCCCCAGATGCCCTTCTCCGTGGCCTTCGGCGGTTGCGTTCCTGTCCAGTCAATGCGATTCAACATCCGCTCCTTGTTTTGACGCGGACTGTCTCACCTCGCCCGGTCGCGCGCAAGATCGGTCAGGATACCTGCAGCAACGGTAATACGCGCGAGATTGGGATCGCCGCCGTCGCTGAGGCTTGAAAGCTCCTCGAGGATGCGGTTGATGCGGATGCGATCCTGCGCATGCCAGGCTTGAACGGGAAGCTTTTCCTTGCCGTGATCGGAAAGGGCCGAGATGACGATGTCGCGCCTTGCGCTGGCGATTTGGTCGATGCTGCGGGCAAGCGCCAGATTCTCGTAATGGTCTGAGGTGAGGATCCGCCCGCCCGCCGCCAGCAGCCTGCCGATACGGAAGGTTTGCGACACAGCGATGTAGTTCTCGGCGGCGCGCACCAGGGGTTCGCCGGTGCGTTCGGCGATCTGCATGATCTCCGGCACCAGTGCGAAGATCGGGAGGCTGGCGATCTCGGCCGCGAGTTTTTCGGGCAGGCCCGCCTGGCTGTACTCCGCCTGACGCACGGCGACCTCGCCGGCCAACTGTCCGGCGAAGGCGGTTTTCAGCCTCCTCAGGGCCGCCTGCAGCCGGCTAATCACTTCCGCCATATCGACCTTGGTCATGCCCGTCTTCAGCAGCAGGCGCGTCAGTACGACAAAGCTGTGGCTGATCTCCTCGTAGATGCGGTTCTGCATCTGGCCTGATATCTTGCCGTCCAGGGCGTCCGTTTCGGCCCAAAGGCGGGTCAGATCGAAACCGTCGCGGGCAACGATTGCGGCGCGCACCACTTCCGGTGCCGAAGCTGCCGTCGCGTCCATCATGGCGACGGTGAAGCTTGGCCCGCCACGGTTGATCGCTTCGTTGGCAAGCACGGTCGCGACGATTTCGCGCTTCAGGCGGTGGTTGGCGATATCGCCGGCATTCGACTTCTGCATCTTCACGGGGAAATAATTCAAAAGCGTTGCGATGAAATAGGGATCGTCAGGCAGGTCGCTTGCGGCCAGCGCATCGAAGAGCACGATCTTGGCATAAGACACCAGCACGCCGATTTCCGGCCGCGTCAGCGGCTTGCCGGCCGCATAGCGTTCGGCGAGGGTCTGGTCGTCCGGCAGCGTCTCGACCTTGCGGTTCAGCTGGCCGGCGCCCTCAAGCACGCTCATGAAGCGTCCAAGCTGCAGACCGTTTGCCGTGCCCTTGCGTTCCGTCAGGGAGATCGCCAGCGACTGCAGGTAGTTGTTGCGCAGCACCAGGGTCGCTACCTCGCCGGTCATCGATGAAAGAAGCTGGTCGCGTTTTGCGCGCGTCAGGTGTCCGTCATGCATGGCGGCTGCCAGCGCGATCTTGATATTGACCTCGACGTCCGAGGTGTTGACGCCGGCTGAGTTGTCGATGGCGTCGGAATTGCAGCGCCCGCCCTTCATTCCGTAGGCGATGCGGCCTTTCTGGGTAACGCCGAGGTTTGCGCCCTCGCCGATCACCTTGGCGCGCACCTCCACCGCGGTGATGCGGATCGGGTCATTGGCGCGGTCGCCGACTTCGGTGTCGGTTTCGGACGGGGCTTTCACATAGGTGCCGATGCCGCCGAACCAGAGCAGGTCGACCGGGCTCTTCAGGATCGCCATCATGATCTCGAAGGGCGTGGCCACGGCCTTGTCGATACCGATCGCGGCAACCGCTTCCGGCGTCAGCGTGACCGATTTCGCTGCGCGGGAAATGATCATCGCACCTTTCGACAGCACGCTCTTGTCGAAATCCTGCCAGCTTGAACGCGGCAGGTCGAAAAGCCGTTGGCGTTCGGCCAGCGTCTTTTCCATATCGGGGTCGGGATCGATGATGATGTCGCGGTGATCGAAGGCGGCAATGAGCCGGATCTTGGGAGAGAGCAGCATGCCGTTGCCGAAGACGTCGCCCGACATGTCGCCGACGCCGGCAACGGTGAAGGGCGTGGTCTGGATATCGATGTCCATTTCACGGAAATGGCGTTTCACGGTTTCCCAGGCGCCGCGGGCAGTGATGCCCATCTTTTTATGGTCGTAACCGGCCGAGCCGCCGGAGGCAAAGGCGTCGTCCAGCCAGAAGCCGGCTTCCTGCGCCAGTGCATTGGCGGTGTCGGAGAAGGTCGCGGTGCCCTTGTCGGCGGCGACGACGAAATAGGGGTCGTCGCCATCGAGCCTGACCGTATCTTTCGGCGGCACGATATCGGCGCCGGATATATTGTCGGTGATCGAAAGCAGCGTGCGGATATAGGTCTTGTAAGCCTCGCGGCCGGCATTGAAGATCTCGTCGCGGCTGCCGCCGACGGGAAGCTTCTTTGGATAGAAACCGCCCTTGGCGCCGACCGGCACGATCACCGCGTTCTTGACCTGCTGGGCCTTGACGAGGCCGAGCACTTCGGTGCGGTAATCCTCGGCGCGATCCGACCAGCGCAGGCCGCCGCGCGCCACCTTGCCGAAGCGCAGGTGCACGCCCTCCACCTCGACGCCATAGACGAACATCTCGCGGAAGGGTTTCGGCTGCGGCAATCCGTCCACCAGATGCGGATCGAGCTTGAAGGCCAGCATCGGCTTCGGCGAGCCATCCGGGTTCTTCTGGAAATAATTGGTGCGTAGCGTCGCATCGACGATATTGACGTAGCGGCGCAGGATACGGTCGTCGTCGAGGCTCGGCACGTCGGCAAGCTCGGCTTCGATCGCCCGGTGCAGTTCGGCAAGCTTCTTGACGCGAGCCTTTTCCGAAAGCCTGGTGTCGAGCGTGTCATGGAAGAGACGAAAGATAGCAGCGGCGACACCAGGATATTTGTCGAGGGTCGTCGCGATATAATCCTGCGAATAGGCGATGCCGGCTTGACGGAGATAACGCGCATAGGCGCGCAGAACGTTCGTCTCGCGCGCGGAGAGCCCGGCTGAAAGGATCAGCCGGTTGAAGCTGTCATTGTCGATCGTGCCGGCGAAGGCGGCGACGAAGGCTTCCTCGAGGGCGGCGCCGTAACGCTGCAGATCGATTTCGTCGCCGTTGCGGGCCTCGAGTTCCATGTCGTGCAGCACGACGAGTTTGGTTTCTCCATCAGCGGCAGGCACCCCGATGTCGAAGGTGCGTTCGCTGACGACATTGAAGCCGAGATTCTCGAGAAGCGGCACCCGGCGCGACAGCGCCAGCTGGCCGCCGGCGTGAAAGATTTTCAAGGAAAGGGTGCGGCCCTGTTCTTCCTGACGATGGTAGAACTGGATGCGAAGCGGCTCGCCGGCGGCGCAGGCGCCGATATCGGCGAGGTCGGCCACGGTTTCCTCCGGAGTGAAGGAATCCTGGAAGGCTTGGTCGACCGATATCTTCGGCGCCTTGGCCCCGGCCAGCGCCTCGAAACGGTCGTCCCAGCGGGCGGTGATCTCGCGGATCACCTGCTCGAGTTTTGCCTGCGGAATGCGTGGCGTCTTGCCGCCCGAGCGGCCGATGATGAAATGCACGCGCGCCACGCCCCCCTCCGGGAAAGCCGGGTAATAAGCGGAGACACGGCCGTCATAGACAGTCTTCAGATAGGTGCCGATCCGTTCGCGTACGATCGAGTCATATTCCTCGCGCGGCACGTAGATGATTACCGAGACGAAGCGGTCGAAATGGTCGATGCGCGGCAGGACGCGCACGCGCGGCCGATCGGCCAGGTCGTTGATCTGTTCGGCAAAACTTGCAAGCAGCGTCGTGTCGATCTGGAAAAGGTCGTCGCGCGGATAGGATTCCAGCGTGTTGTCGAGCATGCGGCCGGAATGGCTCATCGGGTCGAAGCCGAAATGCTCCTTCACCTTCTCGATCTTGGAACGCAGCAGCGGGATTTCGGAGGCAAGCGACGTATAGGCGGTCGAGGTGAAAAGGCCGACGATGCGCAGCTCGCCGGTGACGTTGCCCTCAGCGTCGAAGCGCTTGACGCCGACATAATCCATATAGGCGCGGCGATGGACGATCGATTTCACATTCGCCTTGGTGACGATCAGGAAGTCGGGGCCGTCGAGGAAGGCAAGGATCTCAGGCGTTGTCGTGACGGCGTCCTTGCCGGTGCGCAGCACCAGAACATCGGGATTGGAAAGGATGCCGAGACCAGCACCCTTGTCGCGTTCGACCTTGGCATCGATCCCCTTGCCGGAATAGACATATTCCCGCATGCCGAGGAAAGTGAAATTCTCATCGCGCAGCCAGGTCAGGAAAGCGACGGCTTCGTCGCGATCGGCCTTCTTCCGGCTGGTGCCATTGGCCGCAAGCTCGGCGATCACTCCGTCGATCTTGGAAAGCATCGGCTTCCAGTCGGACACCGAGAGGCGGACCTGTTCGAGCACTTTTTCGATGCGTTTGACGAGATCGGCCGCCTGGGCGGAATTGAGCGGCGCAACATGAAGCTGGATATGGCTGACGCGGTTGGCCGGATCGCTTGGGTGATCGGCAGAATAAAGCGCCGGCGCCTTGCCCTTTTCCATGACCAGGATGGGATGCACGGCCATGAACAGGTCGCGATAGGTGCTCGTCACTTCGCCCATGACCGATTCAAAAAGAAAAGGCATGTTCTGGTCGGTGACTGAAAGCACCGAGACCGCGATGCCACCAGGCGTCACATCGGCAATGGTGTCGATGCCTACGCGGGGCGCCTTGCCGTTCCAGGCGTCGAGTTCCTTTGCCGAATGCACGGCGGAGAGTGCCAGCATTTCCGGTGTATAGAGTTCGAGATCGTCATTGCTTGCCCGGCCGAAGAGAATTTCCGGATCGAGATGCGTCTCACCCGTCGCCTTGGCGATCTTGCGCGCGCTTTCGATCTGCTTTTCCCGTTTCGGATTGTTTCTGGCAGCCATGGATCGCCTCCCTCAATGTCTGATTTTTCGCAAGCTAGCAGAAGATTCTTCGAAAAAATCCCTAAAAGAGAGGTCCGAAGGATTGTTTTGACGCTTTTTGGCKCTGGAAATGAGAAATTGTAAGAGATTTTCCGCTTTCGTCGCCAAATGAAAGAGAAAGTCCCGTCTTCCGGTTTTTCGTTGCGGCGAACATTTCCACGCTCGCATGAAGAATGGTTGACAGCGTGGCGTCAAAAAGATCATCAAACGCGGTCATCATTCGGATCTTGGATATCATGTCGGAAAATGCAGCGGGCGCAGTCATCGTCATCTCCAGCCATGTGGTGCGCGGCTCGGTCGGAAACCGGGCAGCCGTCTTTGCATTGGAGACGCTCGGTCATCCGGTCTGGGCCCTGCCGACCATCGTGCTGCCCTGGCATCCCGGCCACGGCCGCTCGACGCGACTGACTTTTGCGGAAACGGATTTCGACGCGGCGATCGACGACCTGATCCGCGCGCCCTGGATCGGTGAAGTCAAGGCGGTACTTTCGGGCTATTTCGGCAATGCCGCCCAGGCGCGCTCCGTCGCCCGGCTGATCGGTGCGCTCAGGCAAAACAATCCCGAGCTGCTCTATGTCTGCGATCCTGTCATGGGTGATCTCGGCGGCCTTTATGTGCCGGAAGCGACCGCAGAGGCCATTCGCGATCATCTCATTCCGCTCGCCTCGCTCGCGACGCCGAACCGGTACGAGCTCGCATGGCTTTCGGGGGCAGCCCTCGACGACAACAGCACGATTATGGAGGCAGCGCTCGCGCTCGGACCATCGCGCATGCTCGTCACTTCAGCCGTGCCAATGATGGCGGGCGGTACCGGCAATCTTTATCTTTCCGGTCGCCACGCGCTTCTTGCCGAGCACCGCGTCGTCGAAAACCCGCCGAATGGTCTTGGCGACCTGCTCGCCGCCGTCTTCTTGTCGCGCCTGCTTTCCGGGCTTGAGGACGAAAAGGCGCTGCAGCTTGCCACCGCCAGCGTCTTCGAGGTGCTTGCGCGTGCCGTCAAGCGCGGCAGCAACGAGTTGATGCTGGCAAGCGATGCTTCCAGCCTTTCGACGCCGATGGCCATGGTGCAGATGCGCCGGCTCGTGCACCCGGCGCAGCGGCGGAAAAAGTGACGCATCTGCCAATATGTTCATTTTGCGGTGCAGCAGTTGATCTTGTCGTCCGCGCGCGCTAATCGAGAAGCATGCAGCGTTTTCCAAACCCTCTTCTGGACGGCTATCGCAACTTCATGAACGGGCGTTATGCCGACGCCCGCGACAGGTATCGGCAGCTCGCCGAAAACGGTCAGAATCCCCATACGCTTGTCATTGCCTGTTCGGATTCTCGCGCGGCACCGGAGCTGATTTTCGATGCCGGTCCGGGCGAGCTCTTCGTCATCCGCAACGTCGCCAACATGGTGCCGCCCTACGAGCCGGATGGCCATTTTCATTCGACCTCGGCCGCACTCGAATTTGCCGTGCAGGTGCTGAAGGTCTCGGATATCGTCGTGATGGGCCATGGCCGCTGCGGCGGCATCCGCTCAGCGCTCGATCCGAATGCCGAGCCATTGTCGCCCGGTGACTTCATCGGCCGCTGGATGTCGCTGGTCAAACCTGCCGCCGAGCAGATCCAGAGCAACGACGTGATGACGACCGCCGAGCGGCAGACGGCGCTTGAGCGTGTCTCCATCCGCAATTCAATCAACAATCTCAGAAGCTTCCCGGACATCAAGGCTCTCGAGGAAGCGGGAAGCCTTCATCTCCACGGCGCCTGGTTCGACATTTCGACCGGTGAACTCTGGGTCATGGACGCCGAGACACGCGACTTCATTCGTCCCGAAATCTAGGGACATGCCGGTTTATCACTTTTTTAAGGATTGTTGCTAAGCTCGCCGTCAATTGGTCGCGCACGACCGACGTTTTGATCACCGTGGCGATTGGCGATGAAGTTCGAAACCATCAAAAAGGTTATTCTGGCCGCCATTCTGCTGCCCTTCGTCTTCATGCTCATTGAAGGCGTCGTCGTCATTCGGGCTTCGGTCACTCAATACAGGGATCTCGAAAAGGACCGGCAGTTTGCCGATGTGCTCGCCCGTGGCGGGTCGATCGCCGCCACAGAGATCCTGAGTGAAATTGGTGCCACCCGCCTCTATCTCGCGCGTCCCAACAGCAGGACTGCCGCCGACATGCAGCAAAGCCGGGTGACACTCGATCACGAACGCCGCGCTTTTTATGCCAGCCTGCCCTCCCGCGATGCGCTCGACGAGGGCCTCGTCGGCGAATTATCAATTCTCAGCCTTGCCTACAGTCGCATCGTTGCCGCGCGCAGCGCCGTCGACCAGGGGCGTTATACCGGCAGCGATCCGGGTTCCATCTACTGGTATGCGGCTCTCAAGCAGCTTGCTGTCGTCGATGCGCTTTCACCGCTGATCAGCGATCCGGTGCTGCTTGAGAAATCCAACCAGCTAATGGGCATCCTGCTGACCTACTACGGCGAAAGGCTGATCACCGGGATCGGCACCCGTTATCTCAACCAAGGCGTTTCCGCCAGATTGCCGGTGGAGCTCTTCATGCAGGGCAAGGTCATGCTCGGCGAGGGCATGGATCACATGGTCTTCCATTCCTCCGCGCCGATCGTGCGCACCATTGTTGCTTATCTTGGCCGCAGCAGCCAAGTGAAGGCGAATGCGATCACCGATGCCATCCTCGCCGGATCACGGCCGACACGCGCGGTGCATGACGCCTGGGCCGCCGCGCAGAGCGAGCGCATGACCTTCCTGCAGCAGAAGATGATCGAGGCTGCAAAGGACATTCACGAGACCGGCGAAAACCTGTCGACGCGCTCGCACATACACCTGACGCGGATCCTGGCGTTGTGTGCCGGCCTGCTGATTCTCGCCACATTGGTGCTGCTGCTGGCGGCAAAAGGCCTGCGCCTGATCGACCGGCTGACCCAGGATCGGGAGACGCTGGTGGGCGAGTTGCGCAGCGCCGCCCAGACCGATCTTCTGACCGGCCTTTACAACAGGCGCGGCTTCGAGGTCGCCGCATCCGCACTTCTGACACAGGCCGAGCACGGATCACGCTGGATTTCCGTCGTGCTGTTCGACCTCGATCATTTCAAGAAGATCAACGACGTTCACGGGCATGACGCCGGCGACGCCGTGCTCCGGCAGGTCGCGGGCGTTGCGCGCCAGAATTTTCGTTCCTTCGATCTGCTGGTGCGCCACGGCGGCGAGGAGTTCCTGGCGCTTCTGCCGGATTCGACGCCTGATGATGCTGCAATCGTTGCCGAGCGTGTGCGGCTGGCGATCGAGGCGGCGGAAATCCCCCTGCCGAGCGGCGATGTTCTTAAGGTGACGGCGAGTTTCGGATGCGCCGGACGGGCAAATGAAGCCTCCAACCGGAACTTTGAGGATCTGGTCAAACGCGCCGACCTGGCGCTTTACGCCGCCAAGGCCTCCGGCCGCAATTGCGTCGTCTCGGGACCAACCCTGCCGGCCCCAGTGCAGGAAGAACGACGCAAGGCGGCGTCCGGTGGCGGCGTTGATTCCCGCATATGAAAAACGCCGCATATCGCAGCGGCGTTTCGGGTATTGGTGTCGATGAAGGCTTATCCGCCGTAAAGACCTATCTGCCGTCGATCTGCTGACCGATATAGGCGATCGCCTGCTGGTAGACGCTGGCGGCGTTCCAGCCCTGGATGGCGACGAAATTCGGCTCTCCAGGCTGGTAGCCGGCGCCGGCGCGCCAGCCATGGCCCTTGAGGAAATTCGCTGTCGAGGCCAGCGCATCGGCGCGGGAACCGACCATGTCGACGCGGCCGTCACCGTCGCCGTCGGCGCCGAAGCGCACGACGTTGCGCGGCAGAAACTGCGTCTGGCCGATTTCACCATGTGCAGCACCCTTGGCCTGAGGGTTCAGATAACCTTCGGAGACGAGTTGGAGCGCGGCATAGAGCTGGTCGGTGAAATATTCCGAACGACGGCAGTCATAGGCAAGGGTCGAAACAGCCGACAGCGTATGTTGGTTGCCCATATAGCTGCCAAAACCGGTCTCCATGCCCCAGATCGCAATCAGCGGGCCGGCCGGAACGCCGAAACGGCGCTCGATGGAGGCAAAAAGCGCCTGATTGGCGGCCTTCATGCTGCGGCCGCGGGAGATGACGGTGGCCCCGCCGCGCTTCTGCATGAAGGCGTCGAAGGACAGTTTGAAGCTCTTCTGGCCGCGGTCGGCGGCGATCGTCGGTTTGTTGTAATTGACGTTGGCGAAGGCACGGTCGAGGACCGAGCGGCTGACGCCGTTCGCCGCCGCTTCCTGCTTGAAGTCGGCGACCCATGCACTGAAACCACTGCTATTATTGCCGCATTGGGCGCCCTGGGCCGCTGCCGGCAGCGCGTGGAAAACGCCGGCTGCCGTAAACGCGGCCAGAAGGAATGTTGTCATGCGCATGAGAAACCCCGCTCCGGTCTGCTGAAGCGCGCCACGGCCGATCGAAACCATGCGACGCGCCTTAAGTCTTCGTTCTGTTCATGTCTGTGCCAAAACCGCTTCACGGTTTCGGGCGCCATACCTTGGCTTGACGCCGGGCAGAATGCCAGCCGAAGGCGATCTTGTCACGATCACCTTTTAGTAAGCGCTTATGGATAGAGAGCGCCTACGGCTCGGCAAAAAGCCCTGCCTTCATCAGCAGGGCTTTAGCATATTATGGTTTACAAATGGTATCAGGCGGCCTGTTTGCGCGGCTTGACAAGGCCGCGATTGACGAGCAGCTCGGCGATTTGGATGGCGTTCAACGCAGCACCCTTGCGCAGGTTGTCGGAAACCACCCAGATGTTCAGGCCATTTTCGACTGTCGCATCCTCGCGGATGCGCGAGATGTAGGTCGCATCCTCGCCGGCGGATTCATATGGCGTGATGTAGCCGCCGTCCTCGCGCTTGTCGATGACGAGGCAGCCCGGTGCGTCGCGCAGGATGTCGCGGGCCTGGTCGGCGGTGATCTCGTTTTCGAATTCGATGTTGACCGATTCCGAATGACCGATGAAAACAGGCACGCGCACCGCCGTGCAGGTCACCTTGATCTTCGGGTCGAGCATCTTCTTCGTCTCGGCCAGCACCTTCCACTCTTCCTTGGTGTAGCCGTCCTCCATGAAGACGTCGATGTGCGGGATGACGTTGAAGGCGATACGCTTGGTGAATTTCTTGTTCTCGATCGGATCGGCGACGAAGACGGCGCGCGTCTGATTGAAGAGCTCGTCCATGCCGTCCTTGCCGGCGCCGGAGACCGACTGGTAGGTCGAGATGACGACACGCTTGATCTTGGCGAAGTCATGCAGCGGCTTCAGCGCCACCACCAGCTGGGCGGTCGAGCAGTTCGGATTGGCAATGATGTTGCGCTTGGTGAACTGGCTGATGGCATCCGGGTTCACCTCAGGCACGATCAGCGGCACGTCGGCGTCGTAGCGCCAAGCCGAGGAATTGTCGATGACAATGCAGCCCTGCTGGCCGATCTTTGGGGAGAACTTCTTGGAAATCTCGCCGCCGGCCGACATCAGGCAGATGTCGGTATCGGAGAAATCGTAATTCTCCAGATTGGAGACCTTCAGCGTCCGGTCACCGAAGGAAACCTCGGTGCCCTGCGAACGTGAGGAGGCGAGTGCCACAACCTCATCGGCGGGGAAGCCACGCTCTGAGAGGATGTTGAGCATCTCCCGGCCAACATTTCCGGTCGCTCCCGCAACTGCTACTTTGAAACCCATTTTTCAAGCTCTCTTTCTCTTCTCTCCTCTTGTCCGGTGAGGGGAAAGGCGCGACTAATCGCGTCTTCCTGTCCCCAGCCGAGCCGGGGAGAGAGCGGCAGGCCAGAGACGTCAGACGGTTTTCGTCGTCGTTTTGGCCTTGGTTTTGGCAGAAACCGGAACGGCAATATCCACCCCGGCAACCCGTGCCCGGTCATTGCATTCGGCAATGGCGTGTTCGTCGCGAACCATGGAGATTCCTTTTCCGTTGTTGCTCTTAGAAGGTTTTCCACAGGAGTCAAGGTTTTTGCGAGCAGAGCCGGCAGGCGAAAGCGGCGGCCGCAATGCTGCGACGTTTTGTCATGCCGCTGTCATCCTCGGGAGGTATCCCGGCCGGGTTGTTAATGTCTGCAACGAAAACGGGGGTTTTCCATGCGTACGCTTCTCGCCGCCTTTGCGGCCACCACCATCCTTGCGGGCGCCGCTCAGGCGACGACGGTCTATCCGCTTGATCGCGCGACGATTCTTGCCGGTTCGCCATTCGATTTCAAGGTGGAGCTCAACAAGCAGGTCAAGCCCGAAGACGTGAAGATCACCGTCAATGGCCAGGACTACAAGACCGTCCTCGGGGGTGAGGCGCAGTTCGTCGAACTGGAAAAAGGCAAGGATGACAAGGCTCTCGGCTCCGCTATCTTGCTGCGTGGCCTGAAGATTTCCGCTCCGGGCGACTACAAGATCGAAGTTGCGGCCGGAGACGAAACGAAGTCCGTCACTTGGAACGTTTATGAAACAGCCGCCCAGCCGAAGGCAAAGAACATCATCTTCCTGCTGGGTGACGGGCTTTCCGTTGCGCATCGCACCGCTGCCCGCATCATGTCCAAGGGCATGACTGAAGGTAAGGCGAATGGCCGCCTGAATATGGACGATCTCGAGCGTATGGCTTTTATCGGCACGTCGGCGACGAATTCCGTCGATACGGACTCGGCCAACACCATGTCCGCTTACATGACGGGCCACAAGACAGCCGTCAACGCGATCGGCGTTTACGCGGACCGTACGCCGGCCTCCCTCGATGACCCGCGTGTTGAAACCTTCGCAGAAGCCGTTCGCCGCCTGACCAAGAAGTCGATCGGCATCGTTGCAACGGCCGAGGTCGAAGATGCTACGCCGGCTGCGGTCGTTTCCCACACCCGCAACCGCAACGACAAGGCCGACGTCGTCGGCATGCTGCTCGACGTCAAGCCTGAGGTCCTCCTTGGCGGCGGTTCGGCCTATTTCCTCGGCAAGGAAGTCGCCGGTTCCAAGCGCAAGGACAACCAAGACTACATCAAGCTGTTCCAGGATGCCGGCTACAAGCTTGCGACCGACAAGAACGAGCTCGCAGCCAATGCATCGGCTGAAGGCAGTCTCCTCGGTCTCTTCCACACCGGCAATATGGACGTCACGCTTGATCGCGAGTTCCTGAAGAAGGGCACCGTCGACAAGTTCTCGAACCAGCCGGGTCTCGTCGCCATGACCAAGGTTGCGCTCGACCGCCTTTCCAAGAATCCTGATGGCTTCTTCCTGATGGTCGAAGGTTCCTCGATCGACAAAATGTCCCATCCGCTCGATTGGGATCGTGCCGTCATCGAAACCATCGAATTCGACCAGGCCATCGGCGTTGCCCGCGAATTCCAGAAAGCCCATCCGGACACGCTGATCGTCGTCACCGGCGACCACACGCATGGCGTATCCATCATCGGTACCGTCGATGACGAAAAGCCCGGCACGGAAATGCGCGAAAAGGTCGGGACCTATGCCGAAGCCGGCTTCCCGAACTACAAGGACGAAAACGGCGACGGCTATCCCGATAAGATCGACGTCAGCCGCCGACTGTTCCTGAGCGCCAATAACGGCCCCGATCACTACGAGACCTTCCGTCCGAAGCTCGATGGTCCGTTCGTTCCGGCTGTCCAGAACGAAAAGAAGGAATATGTCGCCAACGAACAGTATAAGGATGTTCCCGGCGCGGTCTTCGTTCAGGGCAATATTCCGAAGAGCGGCGATAGTGGCGTCCACGCAGTCGACGACGTCGTCCTGCAGTCGGCAGGTCCGGGCGCCGAAGGTTTCCATGGTTACATGGAACAGAGCGATGTCTATCGCGTGCTCGCCGATACCTTCGCTCTCGGCGCCAAGCAGACGAACTGATCTGCCGATCCGGCCAGGCCGCTTGCCGGCCTAGCCTCTTTCATCGATCATGGTCCCGGCCGTTCAGCGGCCGGGATTTGCTTCTTGGAGGTCGCCATGGAAACACTTTCTTCTTTGCATCTCAGCCGCCGCCGGCTGATCGGCGCCGCCATTATGTTTCCCTTCACCGCTCCCCTCGTTCACGCTGCCGATTCTTCGCTTGCGTTCGGTGAGCTCTACGGCAAGTTCGGCGTGCTCGGCCTCGAATTCTCCGACAAGGTGAAGCGCCTTGCCGGTCAGGACATCAGAATGAAGGGCTTCATGGCGCCGCCATTGAAGGCCGAGGCCCAGTTCTTCGTGCTTACCGAAGTGCCAATGTCGCTCTGCCCTTTCTGCTCCTCGGATGCGGACTGGCCTGATAATATCGTCGTCGTCTATCTCTTGGAGAAACAGACCTTCGCGCAGCCGCGCCAGACGATCGAAGTGCGCGGCACGCTGGAATACGGCTCCTGGACGGATCCGGACACCGGTTTCGCCAGCCTGTTGCGCATCCGCCAAGCCGAATATTCCGCCGTTTGAACCGATATGCTCGCTCTCGATATCGAAAACCTGACCATTGCCTTCCCGGGCCTGTCCTCGCCGGCACTGGCGATCGGCCGCCTGTCGATCGATGCAGGCAGCAGGGTCGCCATCACAGGCGCTTCCGGCTCCGGCAAGAGCACCTTCGTCAATATCGTTGCCGGGCTGGAGCGAACACGGCAAGGCCGCATCCGCTGGAACGGCGAGGATATCGCGAGTTTTTCAGAAAACCGGCGGGATAGGTTCCGTGCCGCCAATATCGGTCTGGTCATGCAGGAGTTTCATCTCTTCCCCGGCCTGTCGGCGCTGGAGAACGTATTGCTGCCGGCGCGGCTTGCCGGCGCTGCCACGGCTGATGTCATCGAGCGAGCGCATACGCTTTTGAGCACGGTCGGTCTTTCCCGCCCCGGCCAGAAAATCGAGACCATGTCGCGCGGCGAAATGCAGCGTGTGGCGATCGGCCGGGCGCTGCTGCGCAAGCCCGGCGTCATCATCGCCGACGAGCCGACTGCAAGCCTCGATGCCGAAAGCGGCGAGGCGGTCGGCGATCTTCTCCTCGACCTTGCCATTGCCGAAGGCAGCACGCTGATCGTCGTTTCACACGACCAGCGCCTGGCCAGCCGCCTCGACCGGCGCATCACCTTCGGCTCCGGCCGGATCAGCGAAGATTCCGCGTCGACGGCGGGAGAGGCTGCATGATCCGCTTCATCCTTTCCGATCTTCGTCGCCTCTGGGCGGGGTCGCTGGTGGTCGTGCTGCTGGTGGCGCTTGCGACGGCGCTCGGCGTTTCTGTCGTCCTGCAGGAGCGGGCGCTTCGTCTCGGCAGCGCACGCGCTGCCGACAAATTCGATCTTGTGATCGGCGCCGGCGGCAGCGAGACGCAGCTCGTACTGTCCTCCGTCTTCCTGCAGCCCTCGCCTTTGCCGTTGATGCCGGGTGAAGTGCTGGGCAAACTTGCGACAGATCCGCGGGTCGATTGGGCGGCCCCGATCGGCTTCGGCGATTCCTTCTCCGGCTATCCGATCATCGGCACAACGACCATGCTGGCGCAGAACCTGTCCGGCGAGTTGGCCGAAGGCAAGATTTTTGCGCGCGAGGGCGAGGCGGTGATCGGCGCCGCTGTCAAGCTGCCGCTCGGTGGCGAGATCAAGCCGATGCACGGGTCGCTGGAAGAGGGCGGCGAGACCCATACCCAGCTCGTCTATCATATCGCCGGCCGCTTGCGGCCGACCGGCACCGCCTGGGACCGGGCCATTCTCGTTCCCATCCAAGCCGTCTGGCACATCCATGGCATGGAGGCCGAGGAACATGCGGAGGACGGTGAGCACGAGCATGAAGCGGCGTCCGGAACGGATAGCGCTGAACATGGCCATGCGCATGAGAAAGCCGGCGCTGATCACGATGGGCATGGGCATCACGGGAAAGTCGATCCGGATGCCGCGCTTGATGAGACCTGGACTGTGGGTGCTCCCGGCCTTCCCGCCATTCTCGTCAAGCCGAAGACGATCGCCGATGCCTACAAGCTGCGACAGGACTATCGCAGCGGCAATACCGTCGCCGTCTTTCCCGGCGAGGTGCTGACCAATCTCTACGCCACGCTCGGCGACGCCAAGCAGATCCTCGTCGCGGTCGCCTCCGGCGCGCAAGCTCTCGTCGCAGCCTCGCTGGTGCTGGTCACGGTCATCCATATCGGCCAGCGCCGCCGCCAGATCGGCGCGCTGAGGGCCTTCGGCGCCCCACGCGGCGCGATTTTCGGCATCGTCTGGGTGGAATTCTTCTTCCTGGTGGCGGTTGGCATCGCACTTGGATTCGCACTCGGTTATGGCGCGGCCCTCATCTTGTCCGGTATGTTCTCGCAAACGAGCGGGGTCGCCATGTCGGTCAGCTTTGCCCGTGAAGACGCCGGGCTTGCGGCAGTGCTGCTTGGCTTTGCCACAATTCTCGCTGCGCTGCCGGCAGTGCTCGCCTATCGGCAATCGCCGGCGCAGGCGCTGAGAGCATAAAGGGTCCACGTCGCAAACCGCAGTGAAACCTGCTCCAAACCTCCGGCAGCTCAATCGGCACGGGCGGCGGGCAACCTGATGTGCGTGACAAAGCGTGGCGCCATTAGACTAAAGTCATAATCCCAAAGCATCTCTCTTTTTGATCTGTCGTTTCTGGCACACTCTCGTCAGGCGTGTCGCGGCCAGGGGTATGCTTTGAGGAGAGTAGGTCGCGCGCGTGATCATCACTCTGTGGAGGACAGACAATGGCAAATGTCGCAAGCATCGACGGCGCGAAGGCCGGTCCGATGACCGGCGAGGAGAAGAAGGTCATCTTCGCCTCTTCGCTCGGCACCGTTTTCGAATGGTACGATTTCTATCTTTATGGTTCGCTCGCCACTTATATCGGCGCGACCTATTTCACCCAATATCCCGAGGCAACGCGCAACATCTTCACGTTGCTCGCCTTTGCCGCCGGCTTCCTGGTGCGCCCCTTCGGCGCGCTGGTGTTCGGCCGTCTCGGCGATCTCGTCGGCCGTAAATACACCTTCCTGATCACGATCATGATCATGGGTCTGTCGACCTTCCTCGTCGGCGTCCTGCCGGGTGCCGCCACGATCGGCATCGCGGCCCCGATCATCCTGATTGGGCTGCGCCTGCTCCAAGGTCTGGCGCTGGGCGGTGAATATGGCGGTGCGGCAACCTACGTCGCTGAACATGCGCCGAACGGGCGCCGCGGCTACTTCACCTCATGGATTCAGACGACGGCGACGCTCGGCCTGTTCCTGTCGCTGATCGTCATCGTCCTGGTTCAATATCTGATGGGTGCGGCTCAGTTCGCTGCCTGGGGCTGGCGCATTCCGTTCCTGGTCTCGGTCGTCCTGCTCGGCATTTCCGTCTGGATCCGCCTGAAGATGAACGAATCGCCGGCGTTCCAGCGCATGAAGGCGGAAGGCAAAGGCTCCAAGGCGCCGCTGACCGAAGCCTTCGGGACATGGAAAAATGCCAAGATCGCGATCATCGCGCTTCTCGGCGCCACCATGGGCCAGGCGGTCGTCTGGTACGGCGGCCAGTTCTATGCGTTGTTCTTCCTGCAGAACGTGCTGAAGGTGGATCTGTTCTCGGCCAATGTCATGGTTGCCATCGCACTCCTCCTCGGCACGCCGTTCTTCGTCATCTTCGGTGGTCTCTCCGACAAGATTGGTCGCAAGCCGATCATCATGGCAGGCCTTCTCATTGCGGCGGTGACCTACAATCCGCTGTTCAAGGCGATGACCTGGACGGCGAACCCGGCGCTTGCCGAAGCGCAGGCTTCGATCCGGGCAACGGTGACGGCTGATCCGGCCGATTGCAGGTTCCAGTTCAACCCGACCGGCACGGCGAAGTTCACCAGCTCCTGCGACGTGGCAACGGCGTTCCTGACGAGGAACTCAGTGCCTTACGACGTCGTTCCCGGGACCGCCGGACAGCCGGCAACGGTGAAGGTCGGAAACGCGACGATCCCAAGCTTCGACGTCGTCGCTGCCGGCGACAAGGCCAAGGGCATGACCGCCGCCTTCGAAAAGGGCGTCAACATCGCGCTCCACGATGCCGGCTACCCGCTGAACCGCGGCGCCGTCAGGGTGCCGGATGCCAAGCTCGATGCCTTCATCGCAGCCAATCCGGAACTGTCGCTCAATGCCGATGCCGTGCGCGCCGGCGAGAAGGAAACCGTACCGGCGGGGAAGCTCGTCGAGACCAAGCTGCTGACGGCGGATGAGGCCAATGGCGTTACCGACATGGCGGTCTATAACATCGCCAATGGCGGCACCTTCGCCATGGTCGCCGATCCGGCCCGCGTCAACTGGATCGGCACGATCGCCGTGCTGTTCGTCCTCGTCCTCTATGTGACGATGGTCTACGGCCCGATCGCCGCTCTGTTGGTCGAGCTCTTCCCGACCCGCATCCGTTATACCGGCATGTCGCTGCCCTATCACATCGGCAATGGCTGGTTCGGTGGCCTGCTGCCGGCGACGGCCTTCGCGATGAGCGCTGCCGCAGGCGATATCTACTACGGTCTCTGGTACCCGATCGTCTTTGCGTCAATCACGCTGGTTATCGGCCTGATCTTCCTGCCGGAAACGAAGAACAGGGATATCCACGCAATGGATTGAGAGGCGGATTGAGGCCAATCCGCGCTTGAGAAAAAGGCCCGGCGCTCACAAGGCGCCGGGCTTTCCATATTACAGCGCCGCGCGTCTTTTCGGATGCGCAAAGGACGCTGTAACATTTTGAATTGCTGCATAATTTTATCCCTAAATCGATTCCGATTTAAGGAATTATGTAGTGCGAAACAGGCGCTTCGAGACTGGCCAACCATCCGGCGCCAGCTTGAAGAGCAGGCCACAGCGCGCGTAAACGATCGCCGTCAGCAACGAGAACCAGGCGCCGAAGGCAAGGCCGGCGATGACGTCGCTCGGATAATGGGCGCCGACCATGACACGGGTCATACCGAGCCAGATGGCGCAGGCGATGAAGGCAACGCGATAGCGCGGAAACAGCAGAGCGAAGGCGGCGAAGAAGGCGCCGACCGTGGTGGAATGGCCGGACGGGAAACTTTCGAAAGCGGCATGGCCTGAGAAGGGCGTGAAGGAAAATATGCCGTAGTCGTGGAAATGATCGGGACGCGCCCTGCCGATCGCCCGCTTCAGCAGATTGGCGAGCAGGCCTGAGAAGACGACCGTGGTGAAGAGATAGGCACCGATCCAGCTAACATAAAGCGCCTGCGCCTTGGAGCGGGCCGTCTTGACAAGCTTGTAGCCTGCCCGGCCCTGAAAGAACAGCAGGATGCTGGTGTAGATCAGCCAGGCGGAATCACCGAAGCCGGTCAGCATCTCGCCGAGGTGCTTCACCGGTGCGGGAGCCTCGCTGGCGCCGATCGGTGCATCGAAGAGCAGCATGGAGAGAATCACGGCATTCAGCGTGATGAAGAGGCAGGTCTGCCAGCGCAAAGGCGGCATGCCGGCACTGCTCCGGCGCCAGCGCCTGTTCAGGGAAGCCCAAAATGCCCGCATTCCGTTGTCCGTTCGAATTTGCCCTAAAGTGCCACGACGCGCTAAGGACGCTCTATTATTTTGAATTGGCGCATAATCCATTGGAAGATCGTTTCCAATGTCGAGGTTATGCGCTCGTTAAAATCCGGCGCAAAAATACACGAGATTGTGGCCGAGGATAGTCGGTTTGGGATAATTCGACCAAGCAGATGCGGCCCGCGGTCCTGGAAAAAACCCTCCGCAAGAATCCTGCGAAGGGCCGGAACTGTTTCACGTGAAATATCAGGCGGAAAGCGTCTTGAACTCGGCGAGGATCGTATCGCCCATCTCGACGGTGCCGACCTGTCTTGCGCCGTCGGCCATGATGTCACCAGTGCGGATGCCCTTGTCGAGCACGTTGGCGATCGCCTTTTCCAGATCGTCGGCTTCCTTCACCAGATTGAAGGAGTAACGCAGGCACATGGCGAATGAGGCGATCATGGCGATCGGATTGGCGATGCCCTTGCCGGCAATGTCGGGGGCCGAGCCATGCACCGGCTCGTAGAGCGCCTTGCGCTTGCCGGTCTTGCCGTCAGGCGCGCCGAGCGAGGCCGACGGCAGCATGCCGAGCGAGCCGGTCAGCATGGCGGCGACGTCGGAGAGCATGTCGCCGAAGAGATTGTCGGTGACGATGACGTCGAACTGTTTCGGCTGGCGCACCAGCTGCATGCCGCCGGCATCGGCCAGCATGTGTTCGAGCTGGACGTCGGAATATTTCGACCTGTGCGTCTCGGTCACCACCTGGTTCCAGAGCACGCCCGACTTCATGACGTTGCGCTTTTCCATGGAGCAGACGCGGTTTTGCCGCGTGCGGGCCATTTCGAAGGCGACACCGGCGATGCGCTCGATCTCGTAGGTATCGTAGACCTGCGTGTCGATGCCGCGCTTCTGGCCGTTGCCGAGATCGATGATCTCCTTCGGCTCGCCGAAATAGACGCCGCCCGTCAGCTCGCGGATGATGAGGATATCGAGGCCTTCAACCAGCTCCGGCTTCAGCGACGAGGCCGCAGCAAGAGCCGGATAGCAGATGGCGGGGCGCAGGTTTGCGAAGAGCTGCAGATCCTTGCGTAGCCGCAGCAGGCCAGCTTCCGGGCGCACTTCGTAAGGCACGCTATCCCATTTCGGGCCGCCGACGGCACCGAAGAGAACGGCATCGGCGGCAAGCGCCTTCTGCATGTCGGCTTCCGAGATCGCCGCACCATGCGCATCATAGGCGCAACCGCCGACAAGGCCTTCGTCGGTGACGAAACCGGCATTCATCGCCTCGTTCATATAGGCGATGATCTTGCGGACCTCGCCCATGGCCTCGGGACCGATGCCGTCACCCGGCAGCAGGAAAAGATTGCGCGCTGTCATGAAACCCTCCTGGGAAAAACAAGTTGCGGTTTCTTAGACCCCGGAAATGGGCATTTCAAGCGAGAGAAGGGGTGAATCGGTACGCTTCGCTCTGAGCGGCGATGATTGCTCCTGCGCCCGCAAACGGATTAGAAAGGCAGCTCCTACCTTTATTTCCCTGGATGGTTCCTTATGCCCTTTGCACCTCTCCATCTCGACACGCCCTTGGTTCAGACAGCACCTGGCTATAGCGCCAGCGGCAAACCGCTCTGGCTGAAGCTTGATGCGCTGCAGCCTTCCGGCAGCTTCAAGCTGCGCGGTGTCGGCCGGCTTTGCCAGTACGAGGTGGAAAATGGCGCGCGCGAGATCTTCTGTGCTTCCGGCGGCAATGCCGGCATTGCAGCGGCTTATGCCGGCCGGGCGCTCGGTGTGCCGGTCACGATCGTCGTGCCGGAGACGACGGCGGCCGATGTTCGCCAGACGATTGCCGCAACGGGCGCCAATGTCCTCGTTCATGGTTCGGTTTTCGATGAGGCCAATGCCCATGCGGTCGAACTCGCCCGAAGCCGCAAGGCAACCTATGTGCACCCCTTCGACCATCCGCTTCTGTGGGATGGCCATGCCACGCTGATCGACGAGGTGGTGGCGAAGGGGGCAAAATTCGATTGCGTCGTCACCAGTGTCGGCGGTGGCGGGTTGCTTGCCGGTATTGTCGAGGGCTTGAAGCGAAACGGGCTTTCCGATGTGCCTGTTATCGCCGTCGAAACGGAAGGGGCGGCTTCGCTGAACGCCAGTCTCAGGGCGAATGAGCGCATCACCCTTCCCGCCATTACTTCGATTGCCAATTCGCTCGGCGCGCGGCAGGTGGCACAGCATGTCTTCGACCTGCCGAAGCATCATCCGATTGAAAGTGTTGTCGTCAGCGACGCCGATGCCGTTGCCGCCTGCCTGAAATTTGCCGATGCGCAGCGCATTCTGGTTGAGCCGGCTTGCGGCGCGGCCCTTGCCGTTGCCGATGTGCATGCCGGACTGCTTCAGCGCTTCGACAATCCGCTTATCGAAGTCTGCGGCGGCATCGGCGTGTCGCTCGAAAAGCTTGCGGCCTGGAAAGAGAAATTTTTCTGATGTGCCGCAATTTAAAGTGTTACAGCGTCCTTTGCGCGTCTGAAAAGACGCGCGGCACTGTAAAGAAAAAGCCGGGCAAAAGCCCGGCTTGATCGGTAACCGATTGAATTGGGCTCAGGCTGCCCAGGGGTGGGAAGCGGCGTTCTTCTTTTCGAAGCTGTCGATCGCCTTGCCCTTTTCGAGCGTCAGGCCGATATCGTCGAGACCGTTCAGCAGGCAGTGGCGCTTGAATTCGTCGAGATCGAACTTGATCAAGCCACCATCAGGGCCGGTGATCTCGAGGTTTTCGAGGTCGACGGTCAGGATGGCGTTGGAGCCGCGCGAGGCGTCGTCCATCAGCTTGTCGAGATCTTCCTGGCTGACCTTGATCGGCAGAATGCCGTTCTTGAAACAGTTGTTGTAGAAGATGTCGGCGAAGCTGGTCGAGATGACGCAGCGGATGCCGAAATCGAGAAGCGCCCAGGGGGCGTGCTCGCGCGAGGAGCCGCAGCCGAAATTGTCGCCGGCAACGAGGATCTTGGCATCGCGATAGGCCGGCTTGTTCAGTACGAAATCCGGGTTTTCTGAGCCGTCCTCATTGTAGCGGGCTTCCGCGAAGAGGCCGGTGCCGAGGCCGGTGCGCTTGATCGTCTTCAGATAATCCTTCGGAATGATCATGTCGGTGTCGACGTTGACGACCGGCAGCGGCGCTGCAACGCCCGTGAGCTTCACGAATTTATCCATGATCCATGCTCCATTTCAGCAAATCTACTTTCTGAATTTGCATCTAGTCCAGTTTTTCGCCGAAATGAAGGAGAATCTTTCGCAGACGGCGGCCACGCGACGTTTCGCGCAGTCCGCCGATTGCGCCTGTCCCTTATTTGGACGGTGCGTTCAGGCCCCAGAGGACGCCGAACGGATCACGAATTTGGCCATAGCGGTCGCCCCAGAACATCAGTTCGACCGGCATGACGACTTCAGCGCCGGCAGCAACCGCGCGATCCCACCAGAAATCGATATCGTCGATCACCAGTTGAATGGCGAAGCCTTCATGGCCTTTGAAGGCATGGCCGTATTCGGGATAGGCATCCGACAGCATGAGGGAGCTGCCGTTGATGTAGAGATGCACATGCATCGTTCGGCCGCTCTCGTCGACCGGCACGAGATAGGCCTCTTCGGCGCCGAAAGCCTTTTTGTAGAATTCCGCAGCTTTCACCGCGCCATCGACCGTCACATAGGGCAGCAGGCCATTCTTGACCGGTGGCATCTTGATCGGGTTGCTCTCTGTCGTCGTATCCATACTTGTCCTCCATTCGTTTTTGAAGCGCCGGCTGAATGCCTGGCTGCTTCAAAGACGTAACATGGAAGCGCGATGCGACAGTGTCGGCCAAATTTTTCAGCGAAAAGATGATCAGAGATCGATGATCGTGCCGCGGCCGTCGTTCCACACCCGCATTTCGCGCTGGCCGTTATTTGCCTTGGCGCGAACCGGAGCGGGCTTCATCTTCATCGAAAGCGCACGTCCGACCATGATCACGGTCAGGATGCCGCCGACGGCGAGCGTCACCGAAAAGGTGAGAAGCAGCATAGCCACGAAAACGGTGGCGCCGGCAAGCATGAGGAAGATGGAGCGAATGTTCTGCATGGTTGGAGACCTTTCTTCGGAAAGGAATGTGGTCCTTCTTCTTCCTCTCTGCAAGGCAAGCATGGCTTTTTGTTGTTCTGCTCGATGTTCTGGGGTGGGCTGCTTGCTTCGGCTTTCAAAGCTTGGCAGTAATTCGCCATGAGCCGAAACCCCACGACCCGCTCCGCCCGCCTGCGCCGTTCGGTGTTGAGTGTGCCTGCCATCAATCCCCGCGCCCTCGAAAAAACCCATGCTGTCGATTGCGATGCGGTGATCTTCGATCTCGAGGATTCGGTGGCGCCGGAAAGAAAGGCGGAAGCGCGGGAAAATCTGAGGAATTTCTTTTCGGCTCGGCCGCTGGAAGGCAAGGAACGGATCATCCGCATCAATGATCTGTCGACCGATTTCGGTCTGGCGGACATGGAACTGGTAATCGCGCTCGATCCCGACGCCGTGCTGCTGCCGAAGGTCGACGAACCGCAGGATGTCATGGCGCTCAGTGACCTTCTCTCCGAGGCCGATGCACCGGAAGATCTGCGCATCTGGGCGATGATCGAGACGCCGCGCGGCATCCTGAATGCGGCTGTTATCGCCGAAGCCGGGCGCACACCGGGCTCGCGGCTCGATTGCCTCGTCGTCGGGCTCAACGACCTGCGCAAGGAAACCGGCGTGCTGCCGCAACCGGGGAGGAGCTATCTCGTGCCGTGGCTGATGCAGGTCGTCCTTGCGGTCAGCGCCTACGGGCTCGATGCGATCGACAGCGTCTTCAACGATTTCAGGGACGAACAGGGTTTTGATGCCGAATGCCGGCAGGGCCGGGCCATGGGCTTTGCCGGCAAGATGCTGATCCATCCGGCGCAGATCGAGCCCGCCAACCGCCATTTCGGCCCGGATCCGGCAGCGATTGCGGAAGCGGAGGCGATCATATCAGCCTTTGCCGATCCTGCCTCCGATGGGCTGAACGTCATCAATGCAGGCGGGCGGATGGTCGAGCGGCTGCATCTTGTCCAGGCGGAAAGTCTGGTCCATAAAGCGCACTTGATCGCAGCCCGCGCTGCAGCACGAAAGACGATGTGATGAAACTCTACCGCTTCCTGACCGGTCCCGACGATGCTTCCTTCTGCCACAAGGTCACTGCCGCCCTCAACAAGGGCTGGGCGCTTGAGGGCTCGCCGACCTATGCCTTCAATGCCGCAACCGGCGCGATGCAGTGCGGCCAGGCCGTCGTCAAGCATGTCGAAGGCAAGGATTACGATCCTGAGATGAAGCTCTCCGAGCAGTGAGGCTCAGCGCATAACCCCGAAAATCGCAATCGATTTTCGGAAAGGATTATGCGTGATTGAAAGTAATGGAGCGTCTAGCGTTCGGCAGCTTCCTCGGCGCTTGCCTCGATCCGCTCCATGTCATCGTCGCTCAGTCCGAAATGGTGGCCGATCTCGTGGATCAGGACGTGGGTGATGATATCGCCGAGCGTCTCGTCGTTCTCGGCCCAGTAATCGAGGATGGGGCGGCGGTAGAGGCGGATGCGGTTCGGCATCTCGCCGGTTTCCAGCGTGAAACGTTCGGAAATGCCCCTGCCCTCGAAAAGGCCGAGCAGATCGAAAGGGGTTTCCAGCGCCATGTCCTCGAAAACGTCGTCATCGGGAAAATCTTCGATCTCGATCGTGAGGTTGGTCGTCAGCTGGCGAAATTCATCCGGCAGATGGCTATAGGCCTCCATGGCCAGCGACTCGAAGGTGCTGATCGTCGGCGCATGGCGGTCCCGCCAATCATCGCTCTGGTCTATGCGGGCCATGAATATTCCTTCCTTTGCGGGCCCATATAGAACCTTTATCGCCGATTTTCGAGTGCGGAATCAAAGGCAGGAATAAATTCATAGAAAATGGCCGTTGACTCTTCATTAGCTCTCTGGAATCTATAAGAACATAACAGGAACAAGACGAATTGGAGAACGCCATGGCGCAGCACGCCCTGGCGCGCGAGCGGCTTTTTGCGCTCCGCGAAACCATCGCCAGACTGGAGGGAAAGCTCGCGCCGGCGCTTGTCGCGGCGGAGCGGGAAGCCCTGGCGGCAGGAGGTAAGACACCCCGGAGACGCATTTTGCCGCCCTTGGCGTTTGGGGTGGAGTTTCTCGACAGCGCGCTGGAAGGCGGGTTGCGGCTCGATGCGATCACCGAATTCCGCTCGGCTCTGTCTCGCGATGCAGGTGCGGCAAGCGGGCTGGCGATGGCTGTTGCCGCGCGGCTGCAGAAACAGGAAGCGGATGCCGGCAGGCTTCTGCCGTTGCTCTGGATTGGCGATGCCGTCGGCACGCTGGAGGCCGGTCGTCCCTATGCACCCGGGCTTCGGGATTTCGGGTTGAGCCCGGAGCGGTTTCTCCATGCCGCGCCGCGCAAGCTGGACGAGGCGCTCTGGCTGGCGGAGGTGGCGGTGGAAAGCGCTGCCTTCTCGGCCGTCATCTTCGAAGTGCGGGGCAATCCCGCCCATTTCGGCCTGACCGAAAGCCGCAGGCTCAGTCTCAGGGCGCATGCTGCCCGCCGTCCGCTCTTCCTTGTCCGCCAGGCGGGAGCAGAGGAGGCAAGCAGTGCGGCCTTCCGCCTGCATGTCGAACCGGCCCCGTCCGGTCTGCGGCCGTTGCCGGATGGATCGAAACTTTCCGGCAGCATCGGCAATCCGATTTTCCGTCTCACACTGGAGAAGAGCCGCAATCCGGCCCCGCTCTCCTTTCTTCTGGAGTGGAACCCCCATGAACGCGAATTTCTCCCTATCGCCGAACCAAACCTCGTTCGTCCTCCAGGCGAACAGTCAGCGCATTCTGGCGCTCAGCTTCCCGCATCTGGCAACGGACCGCATCGCCCGCAAGCGATGGGGGCTCTCCTGGCGTTCGAAAGGGCGTCCTGAGACGCCGCCTATCGTCTGTTCCGGCAAGCTCAACAATGCCATGCGGCTGACGGCACTGGACGAGTTGGCCGAAAGGCTGGGGTTGAGGAAGGAGCTGGGCGTTGCCGAAGCGCGCGCTATGTACCCCATGCTCGAGGTGGCGGAAGAGGATCTGGTGGCCGACCGCCGGTTGCTGGAGGCAATTGCCGACTGGTGCGACCGCTATACGCCGCTGGTGGCGTTCGACGGCAAGGACGGTCTGTTTCTCGACATTAGCGGCTGCGCCCATCTCTTCGGTGGTGAAAAGGCGCTTCTCAAGGATGTGCTGTCGCGGCTTTTCCATATGGGATTCGATGCCCGCGGCGCGGTCTCATCGTCATCAGGCCTTTCCTGGGCCGCGTCCCGCTTCGGGCAAGGTGGCGTGATCGGGGACGAGGAGGCGGAACATGTGCTGATGTCCTTGCCGGTTGCAGCCTTGCGGCTGGAAGGACAAACCGTCGCTGCCCTGAAGAAGCTCGGTCTGAAATATATCGGCGACGTCATCGATGCGCCGCGAGCGCCGCTGACCCGCCGGTTCGGCCCGGAGCTGCTTCTGCGTCTCGACCAGGCGCTGGGACGTGAAGAGGAGCCGGTCTCGCCCCGGCGTCCTGTTGCCAGCCTCTCGGCCGAAAGCCGGCTGATCGAGCCCATCGGCACGGAAGAGCAGATCCTTGCCGTCACCAGGCAGGTCGCCATGTCGCTGCAGCCGTCGCTGGAGGCGCGGGGGGCTGGCGGGCGGGTGTTCGAACTGGTCCTGTTCCGCGTCGACGGCAGGGTCTTTCATATCTCCGTCGGCGCTTCGCAGCCGCTTCGCGAACCAAAGTTCATCGCCGGGCTTTTTTCCGAGCGATTGCAGGCGGTCTATGACGATCTCGATGCCGGCTATGGTTTCGAGATCCTGCGGTTGAATGTGTTGCGGCACGATCCCTTCAACGAGGCGCAGGGTGATTTCGAGGGTGACCGGCAGGGAGAGATCTCGCTTTCGGCCTTCGTCGACCGGGTCTCGGCCCGACTTGGTGCGGATTGCCTGCAAAGCTTTCAGCTTCGCGAGAGCCATGTTCCGGAACGCGCCGTCATCACGGTTCCTGTGATGGAGAGCCTTCCCAGGCGGAAGGCGGAGCAGGACATCCAACTTCCTTTCCGCGAAGAGCGCCCGCTGCGGCTCTTTGCAACGCCGGAGCCCGTCGAGACCATACTTGCCGAAGTGCCCGATGGTCCGCCGCAGATCTTCCGCTGGCGGCGCATGCAGCATCAGGTGGCAAGAAGCGAAGGGCCGGAACGGATTGCCATGGAATGGTGGATCGATGGGAATGACGCCGAGGCGCGTGACTATTTCCGCATCGAGGACGAGACCGGACATCGCTTCTGGATCTATCGTCGCGGCTTCTATGGTCGGGAACTCGATCCGCGCTGGTTCATGCATGGTGTCTTTGCATGAGAACCGCACCCGCATTTTGCGAGATCGGCACGAGGACGAATTTCTCGTTTCTCGAAGGCGCCTCCAGCCCGGAAGAGATGGTCGTGCAGGCCGCTTCGCTGAAGCTCGGCGGCCTCGGCATTGCGGACCGGAATTCGGTTGCCGGCGTGGTGCGGGCACATGCGCAGGCGGAGCAGCTTGAGGAGAGATACAAAAACAGGGATGCGATTTTAGCCGAAGCGAAGAAGAAGGGAAAAACGGAGGTCATTCTCGATCCTATCCGGGTTCAGCCCGGCGCTCGTCTCGTCTTTTGCGATGGAACGCCTGATGTCCTTGCCTATCCGCGCAACCGGCGCGGCTGGGCAAATCTCTGCCGTCTTCTCAGCGCCGGTAATCTGAAAAAAGAGGCGGTCAAGGGGACCTGCATACTGACGGAAGCGGAGCTCGTGGAATGGGGGGACGAGATGATGCTTGCCCTCGTTCCCGATCGCACCCTTGTCGATCATCAGGCGGGTCAGTCGACGCTGGAAGATTATCTGGAACGGTTTCGCAGACGCTTCCGCAAGGCTTTTTTTATGGCGCTGGCGCCAGCCTATGATGGCCGCGACAGGCAGGTCTTTGCGGTGTTTTCCATGCTTGCTGCCCGAAATCGCGTGCCGTTGATTGCGACCAACCAACCACTTTACCATCATCCCGAACGCCGGCCGCTTTCGGATGTCGTGATCGCGATCCGGGAGCATGTGCAGATAGCGCAAGCCGGATTCCTGCTGGCGCCGAATGCCGAACGTTATCTCAAGGATTCACGTGAAATGGTCCGGATCTTCCGGGACTATCCTGGTGCGATCGAAAATGCGCAGGTATTTTTCGACAGCTTGACCTTTTCGCTGAAGGAACTGGAGCACAATTATCCGCCAGAAAACGATCCCGGCGAAACGCCGCAGGAGACACTCGAAAGGCTGACGAAAGCGGGAGCCGCAAGACGCTATCCCGAGGGTATCCCGCCCAAGGTGGCGCAACAGATCGATTATGAGTTGAAACTCATCGGAGATAAGAAATATGCTTCTTATTTCCTGACGGTGCACAGGATCATCCAGCACGCCCGCTATGAACTCAAGGTCTTGTGCCAGGGGCGCGGATCGGCGGCAAATTCGGTCATCTGCTATTGTCTCGAGATAACGGAAGTCGATCCTCAAAAGAGCACGCTTCTCTTCGACCGCTTTATTTCGATGGATCGCGACGAACCGCCGGATATCGATGTCGATTTCGAACATGACCGGCGCGAAGAGGTCATCCAGTTCATCTATAAAAGATACGGCATAGAACATGCTGGGCTGACGGCGGGGGTGACGACCTATCGTACGCGCTCGGCGGGCCGCGAGGTTTCCAAGGCCTTTGGGCTGTCGGAGGATGTCCAGTCGGCGATCAGCAGCCTCGTCTGGGGCTGGTCGGAGGATAATCTCTCGGAGCGGGACGCGAAGGCGGCGGGTCTCGACATCAAGGATCCGGTGACGCAGAACGTGCTGAAATATGCGTCCGAGCTCCTCGGCTTCCCACGCCATCTCACCCAACATGTCGGCGGTTTCGTCATCACGCGGGACAGGCTCGACGAGGTGGTGCCGATCATGAAGACGGCGATGCCGGATCGCTACATGATCGAGTGGGACAAGGACGACCTCGACAACGTCAAGATCCTCAAAGTGGATGTGCTGGCGCTCGGCATGCTGACCTGCCTGCGGAAGGCCTTCTCGCTGCTTGAATTGCATTACGACGTGAAGAAGACGCTCGCAGACCTCGGCCACAAGGAGCATGGGGGTGAGGGCGAGCCGGTATACGAGATGATGGGCCGGGCCGATACGCTCGGCGTCTTCCAGATCGAAAGCCGGGCGCAGATGAGCATGCTGCCACGTCTTAAGCCGAAGGTGTTCTACGATCTCGTCATCGAGGTGGCGATTGTGCGGCCAGGTCCGATCCAGGGCGACATGGTGCATCCCTATCTGAAACGCCGGGAGCAGCGGGCCAAGAACATTCCGATCAAATATCCGAGCAAGGAGCTGGAAACGGTTCTGGAAAGAACCCTCGGCGTGCCCTTGTTCCAGGAACAGGCCATGCAGATCGCCATTACCGCCGCAGGCTTCAAACCGGCGGAAGCCGACAAGCTTCGCAGAGCGATGGCGACATTCAAGAGAACGGGTACGATCGGTAACTTCGAAAAGCGGTTCATCGAGGGAATGGTCTCAAAAGACTATGATCCGGAGTTCGCGAAGCAATGCTTCAACCAGATCAAAGGCTTCGGTGAATATGGTTTTCCGGAAAGCCATGCCGCCTCCTTTGCGCTGCTCGTCTATGCCTCCTCATGGCTCAAGGCCTATTATCCCGACGTCTTCTGCGCGGCGATGCTGAATTCCCAACCGATGGGCTTTTATGCGCCGGCGCAGCTGGTGCGGGATGCACGCGAGCACGGGGTAAAGATCCTGCCGGTCGATATCAATGAATCGAACTGGGATTGCGGTCTGGAGGAGGATGCCTTCGATCGGAATGCCATCGATTTTCGGCATCATGAGATGCGCGAGATCATCAAGACCCGCCATGCGGTGCGGCTCGGCTTCCGGCAGATTAAGGGCCTTTCGACAGACGATATGGAACGGCTCGTCGACAATCGAGGTGAAGGCTATAGTTCGGTGCGCGATCTCTGGCTGCGGTCCGGTCTGCAGAAATCCATCATCGAGCGACTGGCGGATGCCGATGCGTTCCAGTCCCTCAAACTGTCACGACGCGACGCGCTCTGGGCGGTGCGCGCGCTGGATGTGAAGAGCGCGGCCGAGGAGCTGCCGCTTTTCGAGCAGGTCCGTCATGTCGACCTCCAGATCGAGCCTGTAGCGAAGCTGCCGGAAATGCTGCCGGGAGAGCAGGTCATCGAGGATTATCGTTATCTCTCACTGTCGCTGAAGGCGCACCCCGTCTCCTTCCTGCGTGAGGAATTGCGCAAGGCTGGCGTGACGCGCAATGTCGATCTGTTGAAGGTCGTGAACGGAAAGAGGGTGACGATCGCGGGCCTCGTGCTGGTGCGCCAGCGACCGGGTTCGGCCAAAGGTGTGATTTTCATGACGCTGGAAGACGAGACCGGCGTGGCCAATGCGATTGTCTGGTCGAAAATGTTCGACAAATATCGCTCGGTCGTGATGGGCGCCCGGCTGGTGAAAATTCGCGGCAGGCTGCAAAGCCAGAGTGGAGTGATCCATACCGTCGTCGAGCATATCGAGGACATGACGCCGGCGCTCGGTATCCTGCAACGCGAGGCCCGGCGTTTCGGCGTCTGCGAGCGATCGGACGAGGTGCTGAGGCCGGGTGTCGATCAGCGGCAGAAAAAACTCGCAAATGCGCAGGAGAGGGCGGAGCTGGAAAAACGGATGGTTGCCACAGGCCGCCATGCGGGCGCGACGGAAACCGCCGAGGTGATGCCGCGCGGGCGCAACTTCCATTGACGTGCGTCGCAGCGATCAAGACCTTGCCGCGCGCCTTCATTGCCCTGTGGCGTCATCCCCCTGAAACCGCTGCATAAATCCCGGATGACATGCATGAGGCCTTATCCGCACACTGTTGTTCAATGCTGCAGGACTCGAATTTTTTCTTGACAGCCACCATCTTCTTTAGCAGAAAACACGATAGTCAGTGTCATGTTTGGAATGAAGACGTGCTCGTCTGCAGCTGCAATTATATAACCGATAAGGAAATCCGGGAGGTTATCACCAACCTTCTCGATGAAGACTGTTGGCAGCTTATCGTGCCTGCGAAGGTCTACCACGCCATGGAAAAACGCGGCCGCTGCTGCGGCTGTTTTCCCAACGTCGTCGACATCATTATCCAGACGACCGAGGAATATCACGCCCGTCGTCACTCGACGGACACCGAAATATTTGATTTCATGTCCCGCTTGAAACAATTCCATGAGGAAAACAGGAGAGCGGACATTGAAAGGCGACAAAAAGGTCATCGAGCGGCTTAACGAGGCGTTGTTCCTCGAACTCGGTGCGGTCAACCAATATTGGGTACACTATCGTCTTCTTGAGGACTGGGGCTACACCAAGCTCGCCAAGAAGGAACGCGCCGAATCCATCGAAGAGATGCATCATGCCGACCGGCTTGTTGCACGCATCATCTTCCTCGAAGGCCATCCCAATCTGCAGACCCTTGCACCTCTACGCATCGGCCAGAACGTCAAGGAAGTTCTGGAAGCCGATCTTGCCGGCGAGTACGACGCCCGCGCCGCCTACAAAAAGTCGCGTGATATCTGTCATGACGCCGGCGACTATGTTTCCATGAAGCTCTTCGAAGAGCTGCTGGCGGACGAGGAAGGTCATATCGACTTCCTCGAAACACAACTTGAGCTGCTCGAGAAAATCGGCGAGAGCAAATACGGCCAGCTCAACGCCGATTCCGCCAACGAAGCCGAATAATATTCGAACGAGATGCCGGCCGCCTATGGCGGCCGGAGTTCCCGATCTGACACGGTTGAACGCAAATCGGCGGCCGCATTCTTCGGAGGCATCGTTGCCGAGCGCAAACGGAGGCAGTCATCCTGCCGTGATCAATCTTCCGATTGAAGTGTTTCCAAGTGCTGGAACTCAGCCACCACCTGGTCATAGACGGCGCGCTTGAAGGGCACGATCAGCTCCGGCAGTTGCTGCATCGGCTTCCATTCCCAGGCATCGAATTCCGGCTCGTGGCCGCCAGGCGGCGGATTGATGGCGATCTCGCTTTCGTCGCCGTCGAAGCGGAAGGCGAACCAGCGCTGTGTCTGGCCGCGGAATTTTCCTCTCAGCCCGATGCCGATCAGTGCCGGCGGCAGATCATAGTTGATCCAGTCTCTCGCTTCGGCAAGCAGGGTCACCGTCTTCATGCCGGTCTCTTCGTAAAGCTCGCGGTAGGCGGCGTCCAATGGATCCTCGCCCTTGTCGATGCCCCCCTGCGGCATCTGCCAGAGCTGCGGCGAGCCGTCATATTCGGAATTGCCGTCGGAGATGCGCCGCCCAGCCCAGACGAGGCCATCGCGGTTCAGGATCATCACGCCGACGCAGGGGCGGTAGGGCAGATCCTCGGCTTTCACGGTCGCCTGGCTCATCTTCTTCTCCGTTCAGGAACTATTCTTAGGGATTCCTCTCAAGGATTCCTGGGGTCGTTGGAAAGGGCGGCAACACCGACAATCTCGATGCCGCGCATCGCAGCCTCCTCGCTCCACTTGGCAATGGCGTCAACGCTCTCATCGAAAGCCGAGGCGACGCCGATCGCCTGGCCGTTCTTACGGGCGATGCGCTCGAGTTCGTCGAGCTTCTTCAGGACGGCATTGATATCAAGCTGGCCGTCGAGCTGCAGGTCGGCGAAGGCATAGGGCAGTTCGGTTCCCTTGGCGATCGCCGCCGTCTTCGACTGCGCCGATGTGCCATCGTCGAGAAACAGCAACCCGCGCTTGCCGATGTCGCGCATGACAGGTTCCATGGCGGTGGGATCAGACAGGAAACGACCGCCGAGATAATTCATGACGCCGGTATAGTTGGTAATCTCACCCATCGCCTTGTGCAGGTTCTCGATGTTGCGGGCGGCCGACTTCGTGGTCAGCAGCGTTTCGGGGCCCGGATCGTTTGCCGGATAATCAAAGGGTTCGAGCGGCACCTGGAGAAGGATCTCGTGACCGCCGCGGCGGGCTTCCTGCATCCAGCGCTGCAGGCTGTTGCCGCTTGCGGCGAAAGCGAAGGTGATCTCCTCCGGCAGTTGCGCGATGGCGCGCTGCGTTCCGGTCTGGCTGAGCCCGAGGCCACTGACGACGATGGCGATGCGGACGCCGCGAGCGCCGGATGAGGGACGCGCATATTGATCCATCGGCCGCCGGCCATCGGGGCCGACGATCGGCAGCCGGCCAAAAGGCGTCTCTTCGAGCAGCGCTTCATTGGGCTGGGCGGCGATGCGCGGATCCTGGCCGATCTGCATGGCGTCGACCAGCACCGGCCCGCCGCCGTCGCGCGGGCGGGGGCTGTATTTGGTGACGACCGAGCCGTCGCCCGTGACCATCTGCTCGACATTGGCGCCCGAGCGCGAGTCGGCACGGGGCATACCGTCCGCCGCTTGGTCCGCGGTCGCCGTCGGCGGCTGAGGGGTATTGGCAGGGGCAGTTGCGGCTTGTTCGGCCGCTGGTGGTTTGGTGCGTTCGAGCTCGTCGCCGCGAAACGCCGTATAGAGGGAAAAGCCGCCTATCGCAAAAAGGCAAAGACTGGCGGCGATGCGGCCCAGGCGCAGAACACCCGGGCGCCGGCGGCCGGTTTTGCGGTTGCGGCCCAAAGGCGCATGCAGGTCCGTTCCCAATTTTTCGCCCGCTCCAAAACCGGGAAACAGCAGAAAAGGTCAAGGCCGGGCGAGATGCCCGGCCTTGAGCTGATCGATTACTTGGCGACGACGGCCTTGTCTGGGTTCGGCGGGAAGGCCGGATCGGTCTTCTTGCCGCGCAGAAGGTCGAGCGCGTAGTTCAGCTGAACGTCATCCTTGGGGTCCGGCGGGACATAGGCAACGGAGCCCGAACCTTCGTCGGTTTCGCTCTGGCCCTTGATGTGGCCGCGCAGGCTGGATTCGCCTTCGGTCACCATCTTGCCCTGCAGTTCCTGCGGCAGCGGCTCCTCGACCTTGATGTCGGGGGTGATGCCGGTACCCTGGATCGAGCGGCCCGACGGCGTGTAATAGAGCGCCGTGGTCAGGCGCAGCGCGCCGTTTTCGCCGAGCGGAATGATCGTCTGGACGGAGCCCTTGCCGAAGGAGCGCGTGCCGAGAACGGTGGCCCGGCGCAGATCCTGAAGAGCGCCGGCGACGATTTCCGATGCGGAAGCCGAACCGCCGTTGATCAGCACGATCACCGGCTTGCCATCCGTCAGGTCGCCCGGGCCGGCATTGAAGCGGCGGGTTTCATCCGGATTGCGGCCGCGGGTCGAAACGACTTCGCCGCGCTGCAGCAGGGCATCGGAGACGTTGATCGCCTGGTCGAGCAGACCGCCTGGATTGAGGCGCAGGTCGAGAACATAACCCTTCAGCTTGTCGGCCGGAACGGTGTCCTTGATCTTCTTGATCGCCTTTTCCATGTCGGGATAGGTCTTCTCGGTGAAGGAGATGATGCGGAGATAACCGACATCGTCCTCGACACGCGACTTGACTGCCTGGACGGCGACGACGTCACGGACGATCGTCAGCTCGATTGGCTTGTCGGCACCCTTGCGGATCAGCGTCAGCTTGATCGGCGTGTTGACGGCGCCGCGCATCTTCTCGACGGCGTCTTCCAGCTTCAGGCCGCGCACGGACTGGCCGTCGATCTCGGAGATGTAATCGCCGGCGAGAACGCCGGCCTTGGCGGCGGGCGTATCGTCGATCGGGGTGATGACCTTGACCAGTTCGTCTTCCATCGTGACTTCGATGCCGAGGCCGCCGAACTCACCCTTGGTCTGGGTGCGCATGTCCTCGGCGTCCTTCGCATTCATGTAGCTCGAATGCGGATCGAGCGAGGAGAGCATGCCGTTGATGGCGTTCTCGATCAGCTTGTCTTCCGCAGGCGGCGTCACATATTGCGCACGCACACGCTCGAAGACATCTCCGAAAACCGAAAGTTCCTTGTAGGTCGAGGATCCGGCCGCTTCTGCCGGCACACCCGCCGAGTAAATGACGCTCATTGCGGTCGCACCCATCAATGCGCCGACCAGAACAAGAGAAGCCCTACGAATCATTGCGTGCCTTTCCAGTGTCTTTGGCGGTCCACCACGGCCGGGAATCGACCGGTTTACCGTCCTTTCGAAATTCAATGTAAAGCGTTGGCCGGTTCGTTTCCAGCGCCAATGCAGTTGCGCTTGCCACTCTTTTCGCGCCCATCACGGCAAGTGGCTCGCCGGAGAAAACGAATTTTCCCTGACGGGTATTGATCGTATCCATTCCCGAGAGAACCAGGTGGTATCCATCGCCCGCGTCGAGGATGATCATCTGGCCGTAACTGCGGAATGCGCCGGCGAAAACCACCAGACCATCCGCAGGCGCCGTCACCACCGTCTCTGGATTGGTGGCGACCGTCATTCCCATGGCTTCGTGCCCGGTGCCGTCGGCATCGCCGAACTGGCGCAGGATATCGCCCGTAACGGGCACCTCCAATTTCGCCTTCAATTCTCCGAAGGGATATGCGGGCGCAATGCGGTTTTTATCGGGCACGCCGCTGTCGGCGAGCGCCTTGGCCTGGGCGCGCTGCTCGTCCGTCAGCAGCTTGCGGTTCTCCTCCGCCTGGCGGGCGGCAGCGGCGGCATCCCGCACTGAAGCGATCTCGGATTCCATCGAGGCGACGAGGCCTTCGAGGCTGGTCGCCTTGCCTGCCAGTTCCTCGGAACGTTTCTTTTCGGCCCCGAGTTCGGCGGTGTTGCTGCGGCTGAGCTTGTCGTTTTCGGCAAGCAGCAGGTCCATGCGCCGCTCTTCCTCGATGCCGTTGGTCATCGTCCCGGTCAGGGAGGCCTTCTCGGCAGCGCTTGCGGATTGCAATGCCGCGAGGCTTGCGAGGTCTGCGGCAAGCTTGTCGGTCTCCTTGCGGATGCCGGGTACGACGGCGCCGAGCAGAATGGCGCTGCGTACGGAGGCGAGCGCGTCATCGGGGGTGACGAGCAAAGCGGGCGGCGGGTTGCGGCCCATGCGCTGGAGTGCTGCCAGCACCTCAGCCAACAGGCCGCGGCGCTCGTGCAGGGAACGGCGGATGCCATCCTCCTTGACACCGAGATCGGCAAGCTTCTTCTCGCTTTCGAGGATCTGCTTTTCGAGCGCCTTGCGGCGGCTGGCGGAATCGATCAGCGCCTGGCGGATGCTTTCGGTGTTCTTTTCGAGATCGGCGATGCTCTGCTGAAGCGCGCTCACCTTGTCGGTGGAGAGGCTGATCGTCTTCGACAGGGTTTCGAGTTCGGCACGGGTCTGGTCACGCTTGGCGGCAAGTTCTGCGGCCGGATCGGGCGGCGGCGGCTCGGCTGCCGGCTGCGGGGCAGATTGTGCTGTCTCGGGCGCGGCATCCTGCGCCCGGACGATGAACGGATTTGCCGACACGACAATCACCGCCACACCGACGCCGGCCGCGATAGCCGGCAGGATCATGCGGTGTCGCCTGGTGGATGCTCTCGTCATGCGTGTTGGGGCACTTTCTCAAATCGCGCGGAGACTAAGCTGATTTGGTGCGCTTTGCCAGAAAGTTCGAAGGAGAACGGAGCGGCAGTCAAACACGGCTGCGTGACATTGCGACGCATTGGCCGACGCATTGCCGTCACATCAGGCCGATGCGGTATCAGACGCGGTGATAGGGGTGGCCGGACAGGATGGTGACGGCACGATAGAGCTGCTCGGCGATCAGGGTGCGCACGAGTTGGTGCGGCCAGGTCATCTTGCCCAGGCACAGCGTGGCGTCGGCACGATCATACAGGGAGGGATCGAGTCCGTCGGCGCCGCCGATCGCGATGGTCAGCTCGCGTTTGCCCTGGTCGCGGTAGGAGCCGAGCAGGTTTGCGAAGGCTTCGCTGTCGAGCGCCTTGCCGCGTTCGTCGAGAAGAATGAGGATGCTGCCATCGACAAGCGATTTCAGAAGCATCGCCGCCTCTTCGCGCTTGCGGGTCTCCGCATTGGAGGCACGGCTTTCGGCGACTTCGGCAACACGGGTAAGTTCGAGGCCGACGGCAGGGCCGGCCTTGGCGAAACGGTCGAAATAACGGGCGGCAAGATCCTTTTCGGGGCCGGACTTCAGCCGTCCCACCGCAAAGAGACCTATTCGCATTTATCCGCTCCCGCTCATGCGACACATCGGGCGCACACTACGCCACCGGCCGGCTTGTGATGTTTTCCGGCCAGCCAATGCCACGTCTCAGGCGCCGGACAAAGTGCCGGCTTGCCTGTCAGTGCCGTGTTTCTTCATCCATATCCGGAGCCGCCCACATCTTTTCGATGTTGTAGAACTCGCGGATTTCGGGACGGAACACATGCACGATAATGTCACCGGTGTCGATCAGGACCCAATCGCCGCCTTCCTGACCTTCGACGCGGGCCGTACCGAGGCCGTCGTCCTTCAGGTCGGTGAGCAGGTGATCCGAGATCGCCATGACATGCCTGTTCGAGCGGCCGGAGACGACGATCATGTAGTCTCCCAGCGCCGATTTTCCGGCAATGTCGATGGTGACGATATCTTCAGCTTTGGAGTCCTCGAGGCTGGCGAGGACGGTTTCTAGGGCACGGGCGGCGGCATCGGCGCCACGTTCCGCACTCTTCGGGATAACGGCGAACGTTTTTCCCTTGGCGTGTACTGTTGTCAGTGCTTTCCCTTTCCTGGAATGACAAACTATGCACAACACAGATCCGATCGAGACCGGATCATGGTTAAGATAGGCATCAAACCATTAATGTTTCAAGACATGCTAAGGTACGGAACGGCCGAAAATCCGATCTGCCGTTCGAATTGAAGTATTTGGCTGCCCGGGGCGGCCTCGTGCGGGCGGTGTACAGTTTCCATGCCGCAGCGTAAAGTGCGGCAAATTCCACGATCTCCAGATTCAATGACCGACTCAGCTGCAAAAACACTCGTGCCCGTCCTGCGAATCAGCTTCCCGGATGAGGATCGTCTCGGCCATGGCAAGATGGAACTGCTGGAGCATATTCGCCAGACCGGATCGATCTCGGCGGCGGGGCGGGCGATGGACATGTCCTATCGGCGGGCATGGCTGCTGGTCAGCGAGATGAACCGGATGTTTAACGAACAGGTGGTGGAATCGCAGCGCGGCGGACAGAAGGGCGGCGGCGCGGCGCTGACGCCGTTCGGCGAAGAATTGCTCGCGCGTTTCCGCCGGATGGAAAGGACGATGCGCACGAGCCTTGCMGACGATCTCGCCTGGCTCGAGGGCAAGCGCAACCTGCAGCAGGGCGAGCGCGGCTGATCAGGCCTCCAGGGCAACTGTTTTGATGACGGCGAAGACCGCCCTTCCAGGTCGAAGATCCAGACGCTCGCAGGACAATGTCGTGATCCGGGAAAGAATGATATCGCCGCCGCAATCGAGCCGGATTTCCACCGTTCCGTCCTCGGTCGACGACATCCCGTCTATCCTTGCTTCCAGGATATTMAGCGCGCTGAGCCCCTCGGGCCTTACGGTCGCCAGCATGACATCGCGGGAGGGGATGCGGATGCGGACCGTTTTGCCGGGCGCAAGGGCGGCTCCCGGGATGTGGAGCTGACAAGATTTCAGCGCGACCGTCGACAGGCGGTGCCGCGCATCGAAGCTTTCCACCGTGCCTTCCAGCAGTGCGCCCGCCTCGCGCCGGTCGGAGGCGGTGGAGGGGCGGCTCAATATGTCGATGGCAGGGCCTGTCGCTTCCACCTTGCCGTCACGCATGACGACGACCTGGTTTGCCAGCTGCGCCACCTCGGCGATCGAATGGCTGACATAGACGATCGGTATGTCGGTTTCGTCGCGCAATCGTTCCAGATAAGGCAGGATCTCGGCCTTACGCGCATCATCGAGGGCGGCGAGCGGCTCGTCCATCAACAGCAGGCGCGGCGAGGAGAGAAGTGCGCGGCCGATGGCGACGCGCTGCTTCTCGCCGCCGGAAAGTTTTGAGGGGCTGCGCTCCAGCAGCGTCTCGATGCCGAGCAGGTCGACGATGTGATCGAAGCTCTCGCTGTGTGCCGGTCTCGCCGCGAACCAGCGGCCATAGGAGAGATTGGCACGAATGCTGAGATGCGGGAAAAGCCGCGCCTCCTGGAAGACATAACCGAAGCGGCGGCGATGTTTCGCGACGAAGATGCCGGTTGCGGTTTCGGTCAAGACCTCGCCGTCGAGGACGACGCGGCCTTCGTCCGGGTGGGCGAGGCCGGCGATGATGCGGATCATCGAGGTCTTGCCGGAGCCGGAGCGGCCGAACAGCGCAGTGACGCCACGCTCGGAGGTGAAGGCGGCATCGAGCGAAAAGGCGCCGAGCCTCTGTTTTGCCTCAACGATCAGCGTCATTCCAGGTCGATCCTCCGGCCAGCGAGACGGGCGAGGAATTCGGAGGCGAGCAGGGCGGCCATGGAAATGACGACGGCGACGAGTGTCAGGCGGAGCGCACCGGCATCGCCGCCCGGCACCTGGGTGAAGGTGTAGATCGCCGACGACAGCGTCTGGGTTTCGCCGGGAATGTTGGAAACGAAGGTGATCGTCGCGCCGAATTCGCCCATCGCCTTGGCGAAGGAAAGGATCATGCCGGCGATGATGCCGGGCAGGGTCAGCGGCAGGGTGACCGTCAGGAAGACCCAGACAGGGCCGGCGCCGAGCGTTCCGGCCGCCTCTTCCAGCTTGCGGTCGACCGCCTCGATCGACAGGCGGATGCTACGTACCATCAGCGGAAAGGCCATGATGGCGCACGCCAGTGCAGCGCCCGTCCAGCGGAAAGACAAGACGATGCCGAAATACTGGTCGAGCAGGCTGCCGATCGGACCGCGGCGGGCAAACAGGATGAGGAGAAGAAAACCGGTGACGACCGGGGGCAGGATCAGCGGCAGATGAACGACGCCATTCAGCACCGATTTGCCCCAGAAGCGGCCGCGGGCAAGCACGAGGGCGACGAGGATGCCGAAGGGCAGGCTCGCCAGCATGGCGACGATCGAGACGCGCAGGCTGAGCAGGATCGCCGTCCATTCCTCATTGCTCAAGCCCAATATGTTCAAATGCGATGGTCTCCCTGGAAATCCGGCATCACCCGATGCCTGCCCCTCATCCGCCTGCCGGCACCTTCTCCCCGCTCGCGGGGCGAAGGGGAATAGCCGCAACCTCTCCGTCCCTCGCTAACGTCTCGCTGGGCACGTCCCCTCGCCCCGTTTACGGGGAGAGGGTTAGGGTGAGGGGCAACATCGGCACGAACCAGACTGCTATCTGCGGCTCGCCTTATTGAGTCTTCACGCTAAGCTGTCGCTGTTGATTCCGCAATCATTTCAGGCCTCGATCATTTCAGAATGGTGAAACCCTGCGCCGTGAAGAAGGCGGCTGCCTTGTCGGATTTCAGGAAATCGAGATAGGCTGATGCATCCGGGTTCTTGCTCTCGGCGAGGATTGCGATCGGATAGATGATCGGCGGGTGGGAATCGGCGGGGAATGTGCCGACGATGGCGACCCCCTTATCGGCTGCGGCATCCGTCTGGTAGACGATGCCATAAGGCGCTTCGCCGCGCGAAACGAGGGCAAGGGCGGCGCGCACGCTTTCGGCGCCGGCGACCTTGGTTTCGACCGATTTCCAGACGCCGAGCTTTTCGAGCGCGGCCATGCCGTATTTGCCGGCCGGAACCGATTTCGGCTCACCCATGGCAAGCTTGCCGTCACCCAAAAGCCCGGCGAGATCGAAGCCTTGCTTGATCTCGACCGGCTTTGCCTTGGCCTTTTCGGCAACGAGCACGATGCGGTTGCCGAGCAGGTTGGAACGGGTATCGGCCTTGATCAGGTTCTTCTTGGCGAGGTAATCCATCCAGTCGAGGTCGGCCGAGATGAAGATATCGGCGGGTGCGGCGTTTTCGATCTGTTTGGCCAGCGCGCCGCTTGCCGCATAGGATACGACGGCTTCCTTGCCGCTTTCCTTTGCCCAGGCGGCATTGGCGGCGTCGAGCGCATTCTTGAGGCTCGCCGCCGCAAAGACGGTAAGTTTTTCGGCTGCGGCGGCAGGCGCCGGAAGCGCCGTCGCGCCAAGCCAGAGGGCCGAGATCGCGGCGATTGCCAGTTTCATCCATCGGCGGCGGTTCTGCATAATTCATTCCCCGGAGTTCGAAATATTGCGACGAATATAACGGGCCGCACGCCTTGGCTAGGGATATATCCAAGAAAATATAACCGCATCGGGCGCTCGCGTTCGCAGCGGCGCAATGTTCACGCATTCGTGAGGTGCATGGCTTCCGCCGAAAGTGAGATCAGCAGGGCGAAAATACCTGGGAGTCAGTTTACAAACCGCAAGGACTCCCGGCGACCGGGACTGGTTCCTTCATTTTTGCTAATAAAAACGGCAATGGGGAGGCCAAATTCACCTCGAGATTTGCATCCGGTGCATTGCTGCAATGCACCAATCGATATTCACCTTCTTGTCGAATATGATAAAACATACTCATCGACACGGCTTCTCCTCCTCCCATAGCCGTTCGATAGGGTCGACAACACTCCTCCTCCCAGTTGTCGATCGAGTTTATAAGCCCGACGGATCTCCTCCCCCGTCGGGCTTTCTCGTTTTCGGGATATTCTGACATCAGGCTGGCGCATGCGTCTTGCTGGGCGCGCGGCGCTCTATTCGGCGTCGCCGTGCGACGAGCCGTTGCGGATTGCCGTCGAACTCAGGCCGGAGCGCGGTCCGTGGATGAAGGTCCAGGCCGGCGCACGTTTCTTCCAGAGAACACGGGCGTCATCCTCATCGACACGGGCGAAATCGAAGGTCCTGGCCATTTTCGAGGACAGGAAGGAAAGCGTCGCGCCTGGCCGATCGATCACCGCGATCGGGAAGGTGCGGGCAATCTCCTGCCATTTCTGCCATTTGTGAAAGGTCTGCAGGCTGTCTGCGCCCATGATCCAGATGAAATGCACATGCGGATTGCGCGCCTTGACGCGGGCAAGCGTGTTGGCGGTGTAGCTGACGCCGAACGCCTGTTCGAAGGCGGTGACCTTGATGCGGGGATCGGCGGCAACACGCTCGCTTTCGGCAATGCGCTCGGCGAGTGGCGCGAGCTGGTTGCGGCTCTTCAGCGGATTGCCGGGTGTGACCATCCACCAGAGCTGGTCGAGGCCAAGCCGCTTGAGGGCGATTTCAGCGACGAGCGCGTGGCCCTGATGCGGCGGATTGAACGAACCACCGAACAGACCGACGACCATGCCGCGCTCGCTGTGCGGCATGCGGAGATAATGCCGGTCCACATTCTCGGTCGTCACGTCAGGGCCGCGTCTGTCCGGCACCATGCACCCGATATTTGAAAGAGGTGAGCTGTTCGACACCGACAGGGCCACGGGCATGCATCTTGCCGGTGGCGATGCCAATTTCCGCACCCATGCCGAACTCGCCGCCATCGGCAAACTGCGTCGATGCATTGTGCAGCAGGATCGCCGAATCGACTTCGGTGAAGAAACGCGCGACGACCTCAGGGTCCTCGGCGATGACCGCCTCGGTGTGGTTGGAGGAGTATGTCTGGATATGGGCGATGGCGCCCGATATGCCGTCGACGACGGCGACCGAAATGATCGCGTCGAGATATTCGGTCGACCAGTCCTCTTCGGTCGCAGGCTTCATGCCGGGTGCGACCTTCAGCACCGTTGCCGAAGCGCGGACCTCGCAGCCGGCCTCCGTCAGAACCTCGAGCAGCGGTGTCAGATGCGTGCCGATCGCGGCGCCATCGACGAGCAGGGTTTCGGCTGCGCCGCAGATGCCGGTGCGGCGCATCTTGGCGTTGACGATGATCCTCTTCGCCATCTCGATATCGGCCGAGGCATCGACATAGATATGGCAAAGGCCTTCGAGGTGGGCGAATACAGGCACGCGCGCCTCGCTTTGCACGCGGGCGACCAGGCTCTTGCCGCCGCGCGGCACGATCACGTCGATCGCCCCGTCCAAGCCGCGCAGCATGGCGCCGACGGCGGCACGGTCGGTGACCGGCACGAGCTGGATAGCATGCTCTGGAAGCCCTGCCGCCTTCAATCCTTCGACGAGGCAGGCATGGATAGCCTGCGATGAACGGCGCGAGTCCGAGCCGCAGCGTAGGATGACAGCATTGCCCGCCTTGAGGCAGAGGGCGCCGGCATCCGCGGTAACGTTCGGGCGGCTTTCGAAGATCACGCCGATGACGCCGAGCGGCGTGCGGACGCGCTCGATCTTCAGCCCGTTCGGCCGGTCCCAGGCAGCGATGACTTCACCGACCGGATCGGCAAGGGCGGCGATGGCGCGGATTCCTTCGGCCATTTCGGCGACGCGCTTGTCGTTCAGCGTCAGCCGGTCGACGAAGGAAGCGAGCATCTCGGTGCCTTCGATATCCTTCAGGTCCTTGGCATTCTCGGCAAGAATATGCGCCTTGTTCGCCAGGATCGCATCAGTCATGGCATTCAGCGCGCTGTTCTTGGCCTCGGTGGACGCAAAGCTCAGCGGTCGTGCGGCAGCCTTTGCCTTGCGGCCGATGTCGTTCATCAGCACGTCAATGTCAGGGCTTGGCGCAACGGTATCAAGCATAGCTCGCGTCCTTCTTCTGCCTTTCCGATTTCGAACAGACCTGCGCGGTCATCACCATGTCGTCGCGATGGACCATGGCGGCGCGCCCGGCATAACCGAGAATGGCCTCGATCTCCGCCGACTTGCGGCCGGCAATCCGACGGGCATCGTCGGCATCGTAGCTTACCAGGCCGCGGGCGATCTCGCGGCCGGCCGGGCCGATGATCGCCACCGTATCGCCGCGGCTGAAGAGGCCTGAAATGCTGCGTACACCGGCGGGAAGCAGGCTCTTGCCGGCGCCGAGGGCCGCGACCGCGCCGTCATCGACATGCAATTCGCCGGCCGGCTGCAGCTGCCCGGCAATCCAGGTCTTGCGGGCGGTAACGGGTGTGCCCGATGGCGCGAACCAGGAGGAACGCGCGCCGTTTTCGATCGCCGACAGCGGATTATCGGTCTTGCCGGAGGCGATGATCATCGCGCAGCCTGATGCCGTCGCGATCTTGCCGGCATCGATCTTGGTGCGCATACCGCCGCGCGAAAGCTCGGAGGCCGCACCTCCGGCCATCGCCTCGATCTCGGGGGTGATTTCGGCAATCGTTTCCAGGAACGTCGCGTTCGCATCGAGATGCGGCGGCGCGGTGTAGAGACCGTCGATATCGGAGAGAAGGATGAGCAGATCGGCGCCGGTCATCGTCGCGACGCGGGCGGCCAGGCGGTCGTTGTCACCATAGCGGATCTCGCTGGTGGCGACGGTGTCGTTTTCATTGATGATCGGCACGGCGCCGATCTTCAAAAGCTGATTGATGGTGGCGCGCGCATTGAGATAGCGGCGACGTTCCTCGGTATCGCCGAGCGTCAGCAGGATCTGGCCGGCGACGATCTCGTCGCGCGACAGGCTTTCCGACCAGGCGCGCGCCAGCGCGATCTGGCCGACGGCCGCTGCCGCCTGGCTTTCCTCCAGCTTCAGCGCGCCTGACGGCAGGTCGAGCACCGAGCGGCCGAGCGCGATCGCGCCCGAGGAGACGACGAGTACGTCGATGCCCTTGGCCTTCAGGCCTGAGATATCGGCGCACATGGCGTCGAGCCAGGCCTTCTTCAGCCCGGCCTTGCGGTCGACCAGAAGCGCGGAGCCGATCTTGATGACGATGCGGCGGTAGCGGCCAAGCGGCTTACGGCTGGTCATCGTCCTCGCCCTCATCGGTGACGACCATGTCGCGATGGCGCAGCTTCGGCACCTTGGCCGGCTTCTCCTCGGTATTGGCTTCGACGATGATGTCGCGGAGCGCACGCAGCACCTCGGTCATGCCCTTGCCGGTGACGGCCGAAATCTGGAATGGCGTCTTGCCGCAGGCCTTGGCCAATTCCTTGGTCTTCTTCTTCAGTTCGGCATCGTCGAGCACGTCGATCTGTGACAGTGCCACGATCTCAGCCTTGTCGGTCAGCTCGTTTCCGTAGGCTTCCAGCTCGTGCTTGACCGTCTTATAGGCCTTGCCAACCTTTTCTTCCTGGGCGGAGATGAGGTGGAGCAGCACGCGGGTGCGCTCGACATGGCCGAGGAAACGGTCGCCGATGCCGACACCTTCATGGGCGCCTTCGATCAGGCCCGGAATGTCGGCCAGGATGAATTCGCGCTCGTCGATGGTGGCGACGCCGAGATTGGGATGCAGCGTGGTGAAGGGATAGTTGGCGATTTTCGGCCGGGCACGGGTGACAGCGGCCAGGAAGGTCGATTTGCCGGCATTGGGCAGGCCCACGAGGCCGGCATCGGCAATCAGCTTCAGATGAAGCCAGATGGTTTTTTCTTCGCCGGGCAGGCCGGGATTGGCCCAATCCGGCGCCTGATTGGTCGAGGTCTTGAAATGGGCATTGCCGAAGCCGCCGTTGCCGCCGTGGGCGAGGCAGTAACGCTGGCCTTCCACGGTCAGATCGCAGATCAGCGTTTCCTGGTCTTCCTCGAAGATCTGGGTGCCCACCGGAACCTTCAGCGTCACGTCGCTTCCATTGGCGCCGGTGCGGTTCCTGCCCATGCCATGGGTGCCGATCGTCGCCTTGAAATGCTGCTGATAGCGGAAATCGATCAGCGTGTTGAGGCCGTTGACGGCCTCGACCCAGACGTCGCCGCCGCGTCCGCCATCACCGCCATCCGGGCCGCCGAACTCAATGAATTTCTCACGTCGGAAGGAAACGCTGCCGCCGCCGCCGTCCCCGGACTTGATATAGACCTTTGCTTCGTCGAGAAATTTCATTTTACTTCCAATATTCAGTGGCGGTTGGACGGCCCGTCTTGGCCCATTCGATATAGGCGGTTCCGACGGAGGTCAAAGATTATCGTGAATTTTGCGAGCTATAACATACAGTACGGCTTCGGTCTCGACGGCAGATACGATCTGGCGCGGATTGCCCGGAGCCTTGAGGGAGCCGATGTCATCGCGCTGCAGGAGGTGACCCGCGGCTTCTCCCGCAACGATTTTGCCGACATGGTGGCCGATGTTGCAGCCTTCTTTCCCGACTATTTCTGGGTGTATGGGCCAGCCTGCGACATGCATGTCGCAGCGGATGAAGGCGGGCTGCAGCCGCTGGCGGGAACCCGTTTTCAGTTCGGCAACATGGTGCTGTCGCGCTGGCCGATCGTCTCGACCCGAACGCTGCTTCTGCCGCGCAGCCGCACGATCGGCAAGATCAACCTGCAGCGCGGCGCAACCGAGGCGGTGATCGACGCACCCGGYGGTGCGATCCGCGTCTACTCCGTGCATCTCGACCATGTCTCCGCCGACGAGCGCATCCGCCAATTGGAATTCTTGAACGCGCATATCAATGCCTTCGTCCAGGAGGGTGGGTCGCTGACGGGGGGCGGTGAATTCGATCTGCCGGAGCCGCCGCTGCCGGAGGATTATATCATCATGGGCGATTTCAACATGGCGCCGGAATCGCCGGAATATTGCGCGCTTGCCGGGGCTGGCGGCGGATATTACGGCCGTGTGGCGAGGATCGGCACGCCGGTCGACGCCCTTTCGGCGCTCAAGGCTTATGGGCCTGACAGCTACAGCTGGATGGATCCCGAAGATCACGGCAAACGCATGCATCTCGATTATTGCTTCGTCAGTTGCGGCCTGGAGAGCCGGTTGAAATCCGCCCGGATCGATACGCAATCCGTCGGCTCCGACCATTTCCCCGTCTGGGTCGAGATCGGTGATTGACGGAGACGCCGCCTGTATGGCGGCGTCTCCCTTTTTGATCAGGCGACCTTTCGCGGCTGCAGCATGCCAGGTTGCAGCACGGTCTCGATGTGCGACACCATGGTGTTGCGGGCGAAACAATAGATTTCGCCGCAGCCCGTCATGTGGAAACCGAGCTTCTCCTGCAGTCGCAGCGAAGCCGGGTTGTCGGCGAAAACGCCGGAATGAACCGGCGTTTCCGGCATGCGGCGCGAGAAGCGCTCGATGATGGCCGCCACCGCCTCGCTCATATAGCCGCGCCGCCAGTAGTAGCGGTTCAGCCAGTAGCCGAGGTGCCAGCGACCGTGGCGCAGCTCGATCGAGACGTTGCCGATGTGGACATCGTCCTTATCGGTGATCGCCAGTGGCCAGTCGGGCAGGGTGCCCGAGGTTACGGGGATCAGCCAGTCCAGCGCATCCTGCCGGTCGAACGGCGCGGGAACGCGGGACAGCATGCGCGTGACCGCGAAATCGGAGAGCGATTCCGCGATCGCCGGCGCATCGCTCAGCCTGTGGGGGCGGAGCGTCAGCCGGGCGGTCGAGATGACAGGCGCGGGGCCGGGCATCATCGGCTTGACCTCTGGCCTTTGCAGCGCAGTCGTGCTCATGCGATGTTCCCCCAGCTTCTGAGGGACATCCAGGTCTTGCGGTCGAGCCTGTACCATTCGACCGGTACGTTGCTGCCGAGCGCCAGCGAGGCGGCGAGCCCCGATCCCTGGAACTGGAAGCCGCACTTCTGGATGACGCGGCGCGAGGCGACGTTCATTACCCGGCAACGGGCGTCGATCTGATCGACATCCTGGCGGGTTCTGAACACCATATCGACCAGGGCATGGCAGGCCTCGGTCGTGTAACCCTTGTTCCAATAGGGCTCGCCCAGCCAGTAGCCGATCTCGACGGTTCTGCCGTCCGCATGCGGCTCGACGCCGCAGCAGCCGATAAAGGCGCCGTTTTCGGCCTTGGTGATCGCATAGACGCACTTGCCAATATCGCCATTTTTCGTGCGACGCACGAAGTCAGCAGCATCATCGGCGGTATAAGGGTGCGGCATACGCGATACCATGGTGGCGACTTTGGCGTTGTTGGCGAGATGGGCAAGGGCGTCGATGTCTTCCTCGTGGGGCGCGCGCATGACGAGCCTTTCCGATAACAAGACAGGGCAATCGGTCCTTAACCGTTCCGGCCTCAGCCGTTCTTCGGAAGACCGCTGGTCTTCCCGGGGAGACCGTGATTGGTCTGCCCTTAACAATTCGCCTTGCATGGTTCAGTCCTCCTTGAGGGGTAAAGAAAAAGGGGAGATGGCGCCCCATCTCCCCTGTTTTCTAGACTGAACCTGATACGGCCAGCCGGGTCGATGAGACGCCGGCTGTTTTTGAGCGCTACCGGCTTATTCCGCTGCTTCCGCTTTCGGCATGACAGACACGTAGACGCGACCGTTGGCCTTCGTTCGGTAGTTCACATTGCCGGCGGTAAGCGCAAAAATCGTGTGATCCTTGCCGAGGCCGACGTTGGAACCCGGATGCCACTCAGTACCGCGCTGACGCACGATGATGTTGCCTGCGATGACGGCTTCGCCGCCGAACTTCTTCACGCCAAGGCGCTTGGACTGAGAATCGCGACCGTTGCGCGATGAACCGCCAGCTTTTTTGTGTGCCATTGGAGTTCTCCTTTAAAACCTTGTCCCGTTGATCTTACTTGGCAGCCACGATGTCCGTGATACGGACGACCGTGTGATGCTGACGATGGCCGCGCGAACGCTTCGAATTCTGACGACGGCGCTTCTTGAAGGCGATGACCTTCTTGCCGCGGTTCTGTTCGACGACTTCTGCCTTGACAGAGGCGCCGGTTACGAAGGGCGCACCGATCGCAGCGTCGGCGCCTTCGCCGATCACGAGCACTTCGGTGAATTCAATGGAGTCGCCAGCGGTGGCTTCCAGCTTTTCGATGGTCAGCACGTCGTTGGCTGCCACACGGTACTGTTTACCGCCGGTCTTGATGACTGCGAACATTTTTTATCCTTTCATGTTCGTTCCAGCGCTCCCCGCTAATCCAGCAGGTGGCTGTCTTTTTATCAGTCGAAGTTAAGCAGGGATTTCAGAGGTCAAATCCTCGAACTCGTCCTGCCGGTGAAGCCCCGCGCGAGCGCGAGACAGCTAAGGCGCGGATTTCTCCAAACCTATTGCGCAGCCGAGATACGCGAGTGACAAAAAGGTGTCAAGGCAAAAGGATGGAATGCTTCGACTTTTCGGCTTGCCAGCCTGTCATTTGCCCGTTATGAGAACGCCCGCGCCGAACAAGCGCCGACCAGACCGCGGAGAGGTGGCAGAGTGGTCGAATGCACCGCACTCGAAATGCGGCATACCTGCAAGGGTATCGTGGGTTCAAATCCCACCCTCTCCGCCATAAGCTTCCCGGGATTATCAGCGCTTTGTGATTGCCGGGATACTTCCATGACTGACCGGTAGGATCGCATCCATCCCAGGGCCACACCCGCGGTGTTTCCTGAAGTCCAAAGTTGGAAAATGCCTGCTGCTTGCACTGATTCCTGCATGGGATTCATGGCAGGAGACAAATAAGCGGGTGGGACCGTCTCTGGCACTCGGCCAGCGTCAGTTGCCCAGTGCCTTCTTCACCCAGACTCCAACCTCATCACCGCTGCTCATGTCAGCCTGCACCAGCCCGTCGATCATGAAGGTCGGCGAGACATGGATGCCATTTTGCCGGGCATATTTGCAGTGCCATTTGATCTCCCGGTCAAGATCCGGGATTGCGAAGGCTTCCTTCAGCTTGACGCCGCTGTAGCCCTCCAGGCGCTCGATGATCTGGTTTGGCGTCACATCCATATTCGGGCCGCCGGCATGGCGTTCGAATTCGAACTCCTCGCGATGGGCTGCAATGGCTGATATCACCTTCTTTGCTGTCTGCTTGCCGCCTTCCAGCGTTGAGGMAGCGATGATGCAGCGGACAAGGACGCCCGAATACATATGCCAAGGTTGCGACTGCAGGCGGATCTTCACGGTGATCTTGTCTTCGCCCGCCTGGCTGAGCAACTCGTCGAGCTTGTTGAACGCTCTGACCGAATAGGGGCAAGTCGGCTCCAGAAAGGCTTCGAAGACGCGGGGTCCATTGCCCCAAGTCAGCGGATCTGTATGCCAGGAAGTGGTCGTCATGGAATTCCTCTCTGAAGGTAACGCATCCGCTGCGACTTAGGTCACCTGGCTCCAGAAGCCATGCCTCTTGCTGTGCCGACGTTTGAGTTCTGCGACATAGACGTCATGGGTTCTTGTGTTGCCGAAGTCATTGATATGAGGCGCAAGCGATGCGCAGTCCGCAAGATGCCTCGCCGCATACTTGTAGCGGCTGGACCGGCCGCTATCGAGCGTGAAATCGATCATGGAGCGCAAGACGATGGTTGCCGCAAGCGGATGTTTCTCCGCCAGAGCTTCGGCCGCCGCCGGCATCAGCTCATAGAGATTGCCGTCCAGTTCCGGCTTCCGCCTCATCACGAGTTTTGCTGCCTCGGCAGGTGCCGGCCAATTCAGGAAAAATGCAAGTGCCTGGTGGACGTCCGGGAAAGCCTGGGCATAAGCGAATGCCTTCTCCTCGGCCTCGAGATCGTCGAAATCCGGCAGCCGCTTGAGGAAAGCCTTGAGGTGCTCGCCATGCAGCGACTGCTCGAAGCATGTCCACCTGTAGGACTGCGCCTCCTCTGTGCGCCCCAGGGCCTCGAGCGTCTCGACACGCGCGCGCTGCCATTCGAATGGTATGTCGGCCTGGCTTGTCGTATCGACCTCACTCAGCACCTCAAGTGCTTCCTTGGCTCGGCCGGCCGAGACCAGGCGATTGGCGATGTCGGCCGCTATCATCGGCATCTTGCGCGTTTTCTCGGATTGCTGAGCGATGTAGGCATCAACATCGCCCTGGGCGTCGGCAATTTCCTGCAAGGCTATGCGCACCGTCAGATCTCGCTGAGTACCGTAGATCTCATCTTCGTAAAGGGTGCCTGCGCTGCCCCAGCCGATGATCTCGCGCTTGTCATTCGCCGGCTTGTCTTTCGGCTCCTTGGACCATTGGACGAAGAGAGTTTTCAAGCAATCGAGACCATCCTTGCCGAGAGCAGGCGCCATCGCCGCAATCAGGTTGTCGTATTGGCCGTAGCCATCGTCTTGCACGGCTTTGAACACCTTCTCGGCCAGGACATTGGAGGCGATCTTGGCGGACGCGGCGATTGCGGCAGCATCCTCGCAAGCCTGATGAAAGCTTTCGATGAGAGAACTGCTGCTGTCGCTGGATCTCTCAAAGATCGAATTCGCCAGCGCGAGGAACTGCCATATCAATTCGAAAGCCTCCTGGGGATCATCGGCGGCAACCGTCTCTGCGATCGTCTTGCGCTGGGTTTCCAGATCGCTCTTCAGCGCTTTCACTTTGCGCCAGTTGATGACAGTGCGAGCGCGGGCAATGCTGGCAAGCCGCTTTCGCACCTCACGCGCGACCTCGGCGCTGCCGTGGTTGCCGGCAAGTTCCATTCGAAGCCGTCGCTTGTGGGCAGCACTGCCCATGCTGATCTCGACCAGCAGCTCGGCAAGGCGCTGCGCACCAAGGGATTCGAGATTCTTCGCATTGAGTGTTGTCTTGGCTGCCATCGGTCATCGCTGTCGTTTCTGCGATGACCCTACCCTGCAGGCGGTACGAGGCCAAGGTCCGGAATGTGTGCACGGGATAATCCTTCGGCGCCTCGCTATTAGCTAAAAACTAACGCTGCCTCGTAACGACTCCTAAAGCCGGTTTTGGCACCTTGTTGCCTGTCGAATATTGCTTCCAAATTTCTCGCTGGGGTTGATTATGAGTCATAATAAAGACGCCTGGGTCAGCCAGCGCGCTTATTCACTATGGGAATCGGAAGGCAGGCCGGATGGGCGTGGGGAAAGCCATTGGGCGCAGGCGCTGAGGGAATTCGAGCAGCTGGAGCTGACGAAGGCCTCGCCTGATGGAAACGACCTCATCGAGAAGCTGAAGGCAGCCGGGCGGCTGATGCGGATCTATGACGAGGCGGCGCCCACCGTCGAGAACGACCGGCAGATCAAAGCGGCTCGCTAGACCGTATTGCCACTCCCCTGAGTGCCGAAATATTCAGCGGCATTCCAGACGGACCACAGGTCTTGCCGGCAGGCGTCTTGCCGCTTCGGCGAAACCGGCATCCAGAAACATCGATAGCGTTCCCGGATAGAGTTCGGCTCCGTTCGAAGCACGGGCTGCCTGATCGACAGGGTAGGCTTCGAGACATTCGGCGCCGTTCGCGCTTGCGAATTCAACGGCGTGTTTCAATAACAATCGCGACAGGCCCTGCCGCCGGAACGGCTTGCGGACGATGAAGCAATTGATCGACCAGACCGGCCTGTCATCGACCGGAGCAAAGGGTTTTGAGCGGCGCAGCCGATCGAATACGGCGCGTGGCGCGACACCGCACCATCCGGCCGGCTCATTGTCGTGATAGCCGAGAATGCCGGGCGGGCGCGGTTCGGCGACGAGGCTTCGGAACCAATTGCGATTTCCTTCGCCCCATCCTGCCTTGTAGTCGGCATTCGGACGATACCAGTAGGCGCAGCGACAATTCCGGCCGTCGGCGCAATCGTCGAAGACCGCTTCTATATCGGCCAGGCGGTCGGCGGTGGCGGGGAAGAAAGAGAAGCGATCCTGCATCCGGGCAAATTATGGCGCAGGCGGACGATCGGCAAGCGCTCGCCCATGCCGGCCGATCAGGTGAGGCTGCCCTCCAGCTTGAAATGCTCGTTCTTCAGCCGCCGACATCTTTGGCTGTCGCCGCCGATCCTCGTCCGAGGGCGATCGTCCTGACACTACTGGCGTGCGGCCCAGCTCAGGCCCCGCCGCAGGATGAGGGGCATGTAGGGATGGTCGAATTCGGCTGCGACATGGCCGAGGGCGGAATAGAAGATGCGGCCGGCACCGAAATGGCGCTTGAAGACGACGGGCATCACGACATTGCGGGCTGCCGGATCGTAGGCGCCAGTGAAGGTGGTGGTCGCAAGGATTTCGACTGTGGGATCATAGTGGAGGTAATATTGCTCCGAACGGTAGTCGAAGTCCGGAATGCCCTCCATGACGGAATCGTCCTGCCGAGTGACGGCGACGCGGAAGTCGATGATATTGCCGGGATGGGCGACCCAAGTGACGCCGGAGACATAACGGAAAGGGGCGCTTTCCTTGAAGGACGTGGCGAGTGCGCCGTGATGGCCGGCAAGCCCGAGCCCGCCGCGCACCGCTTCGACCAGCGCAGCGGCATGAGGCTTTTCGAGCGTTTCGCCGGTAATGATCGGCACCAGCAGATCGGCCTTCGCCAGCGTCGGAGATCCGAACACGCCGAGATCGCCGGTTACCTCGACGGTAAAGTCGTCCTCGCGCAGGAGATCGGCGACGATATCGGCGCATTGCTCCGGCTCGTGGCCTTGCCAGCCGCCCCAAACGACCAATGCCTTCCTCATTCGCGCTCTCCCTGCCTGATGCCTGCAGACCGTTGATCATCACATGGTGGTGCAAGCCCCTTAGATCGGGCGGCTATGCAAATCACGCGAATAATTTGTGTTTTCTGCTGATCCGGCACAAATTGCACGGGCGGCGGATCGCACCCGGTCGAGCGTGGCTTCGGCATTTGACGTATTGTCCGTTGACGCCGATCGCAGTTCCTTCTTTTTATTGACGTGTATCTCGTCTAGGTTTCTCCCATCTCTCAATGAATAGTAAGGGTGGTGCATGGCAGGTGAAACGGTTCTTGTCGTCGGCGGCGCCGGCTATATCGGCTCGCATACGTGCCTCGACCTGGCGAACAAGGGCTATGCGCCTGTCGTCTTTGATAATTTTTCGAACGGTCATCGCGAGTTCGTCAGATGGGGGCCGGCCGAAGAGGGCGATATTCGTGATCGCGCCCGGCTGGACGAGGTGCTGGCCAAGCACAAGCCGGCGGCGATCCTGCATTTCGCGGCGCTGATCGAGGTCGGCGAATCGGTCAAGGATCCGGTTTCCTTCTACGAGAACAATGTGATCGGCACTTTGACGCTGCTTTCGGCGGCACAGGCGGCCGGCATCAATGCCTTCGTCTTCTCCTCCACCTGCGCCACCTACGGCCTGCCGCAGAGCGTGCCGCTCGACGAGACGCACCGGCAGGTGCCGATCAATCCCTACGGGCGGACGAAATATATCGTCGAACAGGCGCTTGCCGATTACGACCAGTACAGGAGCCTGCGCTCGGTGGTGCTGCGCTATTTCAATGCGGCCGGCGCCGATTTCGAAGGCCGGATCGGCGAATGGCACCAGCCGGAAACGCATGCGATACCCCTGGCGATCGACGCGGCACTCGGCCGCCGCCAGGGTTTCAAGGTGTTCGGCAGCGATTACGAGACCCGCGACGGCACCTGCGTGCGTGACTATATCCATGTGCTGGATCTTGCCGATGCACATGTGCGCGCCGTCGAATATCTGCTGAAGGGCGGCGATTCCGTCGCACTCAACCTCGGCACCGGCACCGGCACGACGGTCAAGGAATTGCTCGGCGCAATCGAGGACGTGTCGAACCGGCCTTTCCCGGTCGAATATATCGGCCGGCGCGAAGGCGATTCGCATACGCTGGTCGCCAATAACGACAAGGCTCGTGACGTGCTCGGCTGGGTGCCGCAGTATGATCTGTCTGAGATCATCCGCTCCGCCTGGGACTGGCATGCAAAATCCAACCAGCATTGAGCCAACCAGCATCGAGAAAGCGCGCCGGCCGAACATCCTGCTGATCACGGCGGACCAGTGGCGCGGCGATTGCCTGTCGGCTGTCGGTCATGCCTGCGTAAAGACGCCTGGCGTCGATGCACTGGCGCGCGAAGGCACCCTCTTCCGGCGGCACTTTGCCGGGGCGGCACCCTGCTCACCGGCGCGGGCCACGCTCTATACCGGCCTCTATCAGATGAACCACCGCGTCTGTCGCAACGGTTCGCCGCTCGATGCCCGCTTCGACAATCTGGCACTGGCCGCCCGGCGGGCGGGATACGACCCGACGCTGTTCGGCTATACGGATACGGCGCCCGATCCGCGCGGGATGGATACCGGCGATCCGCATCTGACGACCTACGAAGGCGTGCTGCCGGGCTTTACGGCTCGCCAGCTTCTGCCCGAGCATGAAAGACAATGGCTCTCCTGGCTCAGGTCCCGCGGCCATGCGGATGCCGTCAGCCGCGATATCCATATTCCGGTCGGTGCTGGAGCCGGAGACATTTCCGATGCGCCGCCGGCCTATTCGCGCGATGAGACCCAGACGGCTTTTCTGACCGGCGAATTCATCCGCTGGATGGGCGAACAGGACAGGCCGTGGTTTGCGCATGTCTCTTTCTTACGTCCGCATCCGCCATTCTCGGTGCCGGAGCCGTTCAACCGAATGTTCACGCCGGGCGAGGGACCAGCTTTTGCGCGCGCGGCAAACCGCGAAGCGGAACAGAACAGTCACCCCTATCTCGCCTATGCCATGCCACGCTCTGACAAGGGCAACTTTATCCACGGTGCAACGGGGCCGCTCAGCGGCTGGAACGCCGAGGATTTTGCCGCGATCCGGGCGATCTATTACGGCATGATATCAGAGGTCGATGCACAGCTCGGCCGCATCTGGCAGGCCCTCAAGGATGCGGGCGCCTGGGACAACACGCTTATTGTCTTCACCTCGGACCACGCCGAGATGGCGGGCGATCACTGGATGCTCGGCAAGGGCGGTTTCTTCGATGGCAGCTATCATATTCCGCTTGTCATTCGCGATCCCGCAAGCAGTGCTGCGGGTGGGGTCGTCGACAAATTCACCAGCGCGGCCGATATTTTTCCGACACTTTGCCAAAGGCTCGGCATCGACGCGAAGAACGGGCTCGATGGCCGGTCGCTCATGCCGTTTGTCAGGGGTGGGAGCGGACAGGGCTGGCGGGACGCGGCATTCTGGGAATTCGATTTCCGCGACATTGCGCATGGCGAGGCCGAGCAGCATTTCCGGCTGCGGTCCAACGAATGCAATCTCGCGGTGATCCGCGACGCGCGGTTCAAATATGTGCATTTTACCGCTTTGCCGCCGCTGCTCTTCAATCTTGCCGACGATCCGATGGAACTCGACAATATCGCGGCGGGTCCGGCCTATGCGGCGATACGGCTCGACTATGCCGAGAAGCTGCTGTCGCTCCGAGCACGGCATCTCGATCAGACGCTCGCCTATACCGAACTGACGGAAAGAGGGCCGGTGACGCACCGGCCCTGATAATACAGCGCCGCGCGTCTCTTTCAGACGCGCAAAGGACGCTGTAACACTTTGAATCACCGCATAATTTTGTCCTTACATCGATTCCGATTTAAGGAATGGTGCAGTGGTCTAGCCGAGCCGAACCAGGGTTCAGCCGAGATAATCGCGCTTGCCGATCGGAGCGCCCTGGCTACGCAGGATGGCGTGGGCCGTCGCGACGTGGAAATAGAAGTTCGGCAGGGCGAAGGTGGCGATATATTCACCACCCGGCAGCACGATACCACTCTTTCCCGGCAGGGTGATCTGGCGGGTTTCCGTGCCTTCCAGTGCTTCCACCGAGAAGCCGGCGAGATAGGCTTCGGTCTTTGCCAGGCGCTCACGCAGGTCGTCGAACGTCGTTTCGTTATCCTCGAACTTCGGGGCGTCGGTCGCCGTCAGGCGAGCGAGCGCAAATTTGGCGGTGTCGCTGGCGCGCTGATACTGGCCGGAGAGCGGCAGCATGTCGGGCGCGAGGCGGGCGGCGACCAATATGGCAGGATCGATATTCTTTTCCTTCGCATAGGCTTCGGCCTTGTCGAGGTAGGTTTTCAGGCTGGCGAGGCCGCGCTGGAACATCGGAACGGTGAGGCGATACATCGAAATGGACATTTGTCCTGTCTCCAAAATCTTCAAATGATTGGGTCGCGGCGAGAGGTCGAAGGCGCCTGCGGCCGTGAGCCTGCCTTCGACCCTCCCATAGATGGATGCTCGTTTCGCCTTTCACAACACCGACAATGCGGGTGTCGGTCCTGACGCCCGCATGGCATTGCGCCCTCATCCATATCTCGTCGCCGCTAAAGATACTTGACGTCGTTCCCAGAAAATGGAATAAATATTCCGCAGAGCAGATTTAACGGTTTGTTTGTTCCGTTTTGCGGAGCGCCGCGGGAGAGGTGGCGCAGGGGAATGCGGCTTCAGAGCAAATGCCTGGAGCTCCGGCGTGAGGAGGGTGCAGCCGGGCACCGCTTTGTGGAGGAAGTAAAATGAAAAAGTTTATCCTGGGCACTGCGATGGCGCTCGTCATGTCGACGGCCGCTCACGCAGAAACCGTCGGCGTCTCGATGGCGAAATTCGACGACAATTTCCTGACGGTTCTGCGCAATGGCATGACCGATTATGCAAAGACACTGAGCGGCGTGACGCTGCAGGTCGAAGACGCGCAGAACGACGTTTCCAAGCAGCAGAGCCAGATCCAGAATTTCATCGCCTCCAAGGTCGATGCAATCATCGTCAACCCTGTTGATACCGATGCGACCACGGCAATGTCGAAGCTCGCCGCCGATGCCGGCATTCCGCTGGTTTACGTCAACCGCCAGCCGGTCAACGTCGACACGCTGCCGGAGAAGCAGGCTTTCGTTGCGTCCAACGAGCAGGAATCCGGCACGCTGGAAACCAAGGAAATCTGCCGCATTCTCGGCGGCAAGGGCAAGGCCGTCGTCATCATGGGCGAGCTTTCCAACCAGGCTGCGCGCATGCGGACCCAGGACGTTCACGACGTCATCAAGACGGATGAATGCAAGGGCCTGGAGATCGTCGAAGAGCAGACGGCCAACTGGGACCGCACCCAGGGCGCCGACCTGATGACCAACTGGCTCTCCAGCGGTATCGAATTCGACGCCGTGATCTCCAACAACGACGAAATGGCCATCGGCGCCCTCCAGGCGCTGAAGGCAGCCGGCAAGGATATGAGCAAGGTTGTCGTCGGCGGTGTCGACGCCACGCAGGACGCGCTTGCCGCCATGCAGGCCGGTGATCTCGACGTCACGGTGTTCCAGGATGCCGCCGGCCAAGGCAAGGGCTCGCTCGATGCAGCGCTCAAGCTCGCCAAGGGCGAAAAGATCGACAAGAAGGTCTACATTCCCTTCCAGCTCGTGACGCCTGCCAACGTCAAGGACTTCGTCACCAAGAACTGAGACGAATGCCAAGCAGGATGCGGGCTTTGCCCGCATCCTTTTCGCCTACCCGTATCTGGAGGAGATGATATGGCCGTCAGCCCGACAACCATGGCCGCCGTTCGTGCAAGCGGCGCCGTCCCGAATGCGGAATATCTCTTGAGCGCCGAGGGTGTCCGCAAGGAATTTCCTGGGGTCGTCGCACTTGACGACGTGCAGTTCCGGCTGAAGCGCGCCTCCGTGCATGCGCTGATGGGCGAAAACGGCGCCGGCAAATCGACGTTGATGAAGATCCTCGCCGGCATCTATACGCCCGACAAGGGCGATATTCGCCTGAAAGGGATCGAGATCCAGCTGAAATCTCCACTCGACGCACTGGAAAACGGCATTGCCATGATCCATCAGGAACTCAACCTGATGCCGTTCATGACGGTCGCCGAAAATATCTGGATTCGCCGGGAACCGAAGAACCGCTTCGGCTTCATCGATCACGGCGTGATGCACCGCATGACCGAGGAATTGTTTACTCGGCTCAATATATCAATCGATCCCGATATCGAGGTCCGGTTCCTGTCGGTCGCCAACCGGCAGATGGTCGAGATCGCCAAAGCGGTTTCCTACAATTCCGACGTGCTGATCATGGACGAGCCGACTTCGGCGCTGACGGAGCGCGAGGTCGAGCATCTTTTCCGTATTATCCGCGACCTCAGGGCCCAGGGCATCGGCATCGTCTACATCACCCACAAGATGAACGAGCTTTTCGAGATCGCCGACGAGTTCTCCGTCTTCCGCGACGGCCGATATATCGGCACGCATGCCTCGACCGACGTCACCCGCGACGACATCATCCGCATGATGGTCGGGCGCGAGATCACCCAGATGTTTCCCAAGGAAGAGGTGCCGATCGGCGAGGTCGTGCTCTCCGTCAAGGATCTTTGTCTCAAGGGCGTCTTCACCAACGTCTCCTTCGAAGTGAGAGCCGGCGAAATCCTCGGCGTGGCCGGCCTCGTCGGCTCCGGCCGGTCGAATGTCGCCGAAACGCTGTTCGGGGTGACGCCGGCAAGCTCCGGCTCGATCGAGCTCTACGGCAAGCCGGTGACCATTTCTTCGCCGACCGAGGCCATCCGCAATCGGATGGCATTTCTGACCGAGGACCGGAAAGATACGGGCTGCCTGCTGATCCTCGATATTCTCGAGAATATGCAGATCGCCGTTCTGCAGGACAAATACGTCAAGGGCGGCTTCGTGCAGCAGGGCGCAGTCGAGGCAACCTGCGAAGACATGGCAAAAAAGCTGCGCGTGAAAACGCCCAATCTTTACGAGCGGGTGGAAAATCTTTCGGGCGGCAATCAGCAGAAGGTGCTGATCGGGCGCTGGCTGCTCACCGAGCCGCGCATCCTTATCCTCGACGAGCCGACGCGCGGTATCGATGTCGGCGCCAAGGCGGAAATCCACCGATTGGTCACGGAAATGGCGCGAGATGGTGTGGCGGTGGTCATGATCTCGTCCGAGATGCCCGAAGTTCTCGGGATGAGCGACCGCATCATGGTCATGCACGAGGGACGCGTGACCGGTTTCCTCAATCGCGACGAAGCAACGCAGATCAAGGTGATGGAGCTGGCAGCGCAGTGATGCGTTGACGGCGATTGCCCAAGGGAGGTTTGACATGACTACCAAGGCAGCAGAGGGCGCGGCTCCGCTCGCAACCCGGCAAAGGCGGCGGCGCATACCGACGGAACTCAGCATTTTCCTTGTGCTCGTCGGCATCGCGCTCATCTACGAAGTGCTCGGCTGGATGTTCATCGGCCAGAGCTTCCTCATGAATTCGCAGCGTCTGACGATCATGATCCTGCAGGTCTCCGTCATCGGCATCATCGCCGTCGGCGTTACGCAGGTCATCATCACCGGCGGCATCGACCTTTCGTCGGGTTCGGTCGTCGGCATGACGGCGATGATCGCAACAAGCTTCGCCCAGTCGTCGACCTGGGGACGGGCCGTCTTTCCCTCGCTGACCGACCTGCCGGCTTTCGTGCCTATCGTCGTTGGTCTGCTGATCGGGGCGGCCGCCGGCCTCGCGAACGGCGCACTCATCGCCTACACGAAAATCCCTCCGTTCATCGCCACGCTTGGCATGTTCGTTTCGGCCAGAGGCGTGGCGAAGTGGTATACGAAGGGACAGCCGGTTTCCGGGATCACCGAGCAGTTTCATTTCATCGGAACGAAAGCCTGGCCGGTTGTCGTCTTCCTGGTCGTCGCGCTGATCTTTCATATTGCGCTGCGCTATACCCGTTACGGAAAGTTCACCTATGCCATCGGCGCGAATCCGCAGGCTGCGCGTGTTTCCGGCATCAACATCGAGGCGCATCTCGTCAAGGTCTATGTGATTGCCGGATTGCTTGCCGGCCTTGCCGGTATCGTCACAGCGGCACGTGCGGAAACCGCACAGGCCAGCATGGGTGTCGGATATGAACTCGATGCGATCGCCGCGACCGTCATCGGCGGCACCTCGCTCACCGGCGGCGTCGGGCGCATCACCGGCACCGTCATTGGCACCATCATTCTCGGTGTCATGACCTCCGGCTTCACGTTCCTCAGGATCGACGCCTATTACCAGGAGATCGTCAAGGGTCTCATTATCATCGCGGCTGTTGTCATCGACGTCTACAGACAGAAAAAACGCCGCAAGCACTGATCTCCGGCATGCGATGGTTTTCTTGCGGGGGCTTCGGCCCCCGTTTCGTTTTCACCACCGACGAATTTCTAAAAAAAGAAGTGGCGAATTCCGTCAGCTTTTCTATTCTGCCGCTTCATTCGCCCGCTCGGGCAGCGCAGGAAGACAGATGCAATTCGTATTTGACGGTCACAACGACGTTCTCCTTCGACTCTGGACACATTCAAAAGACGGCAGCGACCCGATCGCGGAATTCGTAGACGGCACGACGGTCGGCCATATCGATGCGCATCGCGCCAGAGAGGGCGGTCTTTCGGGCGGTCTCTGCGCCATCTACATTCCCTCAGGCGATCTCGTCTTCGCCGATCCGGATGCCAGCGGTCGCTATATCACGCCGATGGCGGCCCCTCTTGATCCGCTGCCTTCCCTTGCCATCGCCAATGAAATGGCGGCGATCGCGCTGCGGCTCGACCGCGCTGGCGCCTGGCGGCTTTGCCGGACGGTAAAGGATATCCGCGGCGCCATGGCGGACGGCATTTTCGCCGCCGTCATGCATATGGAAGGCTGCGAGGCGATCGGCGCGGATCTCTCGGCGCTCGAGGTATTCTATGCGGCGGGGCTGCGGTCGCTCGGGCCGGTCTGGAGCCGGCACAATGTCTTCGGTCATGGCGTGCCCTTCGCCTTCCCGATGTCGCCGGACACGGCGCCCGGCCTCACCGATGCCGGCTTCGCGCTGGTCAGGGAATGCAATCGCCTCGGCGTCCTGATCGACCTCGCCCATATCACCGAGAAGGGTTTCTGGGACGTGGCGAAGACGACGGACCAGCCGCTGGTCGCCAGCCACTCCAATGCTCATGCGCTGACCCCGGTCGCGCGCAACCTGACGGACAGGCAGCTCGATGCGATCCGCGAAAGCCGCGGACTCGTCGGTATCAATTATGCCACCGCCATGCTGCGTGCCGACGGCCGCTCGGACAGCGATACGCCGCTTGCCGACATGATCCGCCATATTGACTATCTCGTGAACCGCATCGGCATCGACTGCGTGGCGCTCGGATCGGACTTCGACGGGGCCACCATTCCTGAGGAAATCGGTGATGCAGCCGGCAATCAGAAGCTGATTGCCGCTCTCAGAGAGGTTGGCTATGCTGACGCCGACCTGGCAAAACTTGCCCGCGAAAACTGGCTTCGCATTCTGGCCCAAGCTTGGTGGGAGGACCACGCCTAAGCCTTTCGTATCCAATCAAAAAACAGGGGAACAGACCATGATGATGACCAAACTCAGCCGCAATTTTCGCATGCTTTCCGCGGGAGCCGCTCTTTCGCTCCTGATGATGGCGGCACCCTCCGCTTTCGCCGAGACGCCGAAGGATACGCTGGTCGAAGGATTTGCCATCGACGATATCATCACGATGGATCCTGGCKAGGCTTTCGAGCTTTCGACGGCTGAAATCACCACCAACAGCTACAGCCTGCTTGTTCGTCTTGACATGGACGATACGTCGAAGGTGAAGGGCGATCTGGCCGAGAGCTGGAGCGTTTCCGATGACGGCCTCACCTATACGTTCAAGCTGAAACCAGGCCTGAAATTTGCCTCCGGCAACCCGGTCACCGCCGAAGACGTCGCCTGGTCGTTCGAGCGTGCCGTCAAGCTCGACAAGAGCCCGGCCTTCATCCTCACCCAGTTCGGCCTGACCGGCGACAACGTCACGGAAAAGGCTAAGGCGGCCGATGCCAATACCTTCGTCTTCACGGTCGACAAGGCCTACGCGCCGAGCTTCGTGCTCAACTGCCTGACGGCAACCGTCGCTTCCGTCGTCGACAAGAAGCTGGTGTTGGAGCATGTGAAGGCGGTGACGCCGGATGCCGAGCACAAATACGACAATGATTTCGGCAATGAATGGCTGAAGACCGGCTATGCCGGATCCGGGGCCTACAAGCTGCGCGAATGGCGCGCAAACGAAGTCGTCGTGCTGGAGCGCAACGACAATTATTACGGCGACAAGGCGAAGCTCAACCGCGTCATCTATCGCTACATGAAGGAAAGCTCGGCGCAGCGGCTGGCGCTCGAAGCCGGCGATATYGATATCGCCCGCAACCTCGAGCCGGGCGACATCGACGCCGTTTCGAAGAATGCCGATCTGGCGACAACGAGTGCGCCGAAGGGCACGATCTATTATGTCAGCCTTAACAACAAGAACGAGAACTTAAAAAAGCCGGAAGTCCAGGAAGCCTTCAAATATCTGGTCGATTACGATGCGATCGGCGCAACGCTGATCAAGGGTATCGGCGAGATCCACCAGACCTTCCTGCCGAAGGGCCAGCTCGGCGCGCTCGACGAGAATCCCTACAAGCTCGATGTCGCCAAGGCCAAGGAACTGCTCGCCAAGGCCGGCGTACCCGATGGTTTCTCAATCACCATGGACGTGCGCAACAACCAGCCGGTAACCGGTATTGCCGAATCCATGCAGCAGACGCTGGCGCAAGCCGGTGTGAAGATGGAAATTATTCCCGGCGACGGCAAGCAGACGCTGACCAAGTACCGCGCCCGCACTCACGACATGTATATCGGCCAGTGGGGTTCGGACTATTTCGATCCGAATTCTAATGCCGACACCTTTACCGGCAATCCCGACAATTCCGATGCTGGCACGGTGAAGACGCTCGCATGGCGCAACACCTGGGAAGCGCCGGAGCTCGACAAGCAAGCCAAGGCCGCACTTCTCGAACGCGACGCCGCCAAGCGCGCCGCCATATATCAGGACATCCAGAAGAAGTATCTGGCAAACAGCCCCTTCGTCTTCATCTTCCAGCAGACCGAGGTGGCCGGTTACCGCAAGAGCGTGAAGGACTTCAAGCTGGGTCCGAGCTTCGACACCAATTTCGTCGGTCCGATCGCCAAGGAATAGTCCGGCAGGATTGAGTGACTTGAGCACCGTCGAAACAACGCAGGAGGCGCGGCCCCGAAAGGGCCGTGCTAGGGCCTTTGCGAAGGCGTTAGGGCGGTTCCTGTTTGCCGCCGTCACCACCTATCTTGGCCTGCTGGCCGTCACCTTTTTCATCGGCCGCGTCGTGCCGATCGATCCCGTGCTCGCCATCCTCGGCGACCGCGCGCCCAACCATGTCGTCGAACGCGTACGACAGGAAATGGGTTTCAACCTGCCGCTCTATCAGCAGTTCTTCATCTATATCAAAGGCATCCTGTCCGGCGATTTCGGTAATTCGGTCCTGACGACCAATCCCGTCATGGTCGATATTCGCCGTGCATTTCCGGCGACGGTCGAGCTTGCGACGCTCGGAACGCTCATCGGTGCCTTCGTCGGCGTGCCGCTCGGCGTTCTCGCCGCGGTGCGTCGCGGCAGCATCGTCGACCAGGTGGTGCGCGTCATCGGCCTGATCGGCTATTCGGTGCCGATCTTCTGGCTGGCGCTGATTTCGCTCGTCATTTTCTATGCACAATTACGCTGGGTGGCCTTTCCCGGCCGCATCGACATCGTCTTCGAATACACGTTCACGCCGATCACCGGCTTCTATCTGTTGGACAGCGCCTGGCAGGGGCAGTGGGATGTCTTCTATGATGTCTTCCGCCACATCATCCTGCCCGCCTCCCTGCTCGGCTATTTCTCGCTCGCCTATATCAGCCGGATGACACGCAGCTTCATGCTGAACGAGCTTTCCCAGGAATATATCGTCGCCGTGCGCGCCAAGGGGCTTTCGGAAACGCGGGTGATCTGGGGCCATGCGCTGCGCAATGCAGCCGTGCCGCTCGTTACCGTCATTGCGCTTTCCTATGCCGGCCTGCTGGAGGGATCGGTGCTGACCGAGACTGTCTTTTCCTGGCCGGGCATCGGGCTCTACATCACCAATTCGCTGCAGAATGCCGACATGAATGCTGTGCTCGGCGGCACGATCGTCATCGGTACGGTCTTCATCGGCATCAACCTTCTGTCCGATCTTCTCTACCGGACACTCGACCCGAGGACGCGAAACCGATGACGGTTACCGCCAGCCCATCCCAGCCGATGAGCCGCCGCGAATGGCTGCTCTCCGACCGGCCGCAATCGCGCCTGCAGGCCCGCCTCGGCCGCACCTATGTCACCTGGCGGCAGTTCACGGCAAACCGACTTGCCGTCGTTGGTCTGCTGATCATCGTGGCGCTGCTTTTCATCGCCGCCTTTGCCGATGTGCTCGCCACACATAATCCGGTGGTCGGCGATCTGCGCAATGCCCGGCTGCTGCCGCCCGGCACGGGGGAATTCTGGCTCGGTTCGGATGACCAGGGCCGTGATATCTATTCCCGGCTGATCTACGGATCGCGATTGACGCTGCTTGTCGTTGCGCTCGTCGCCGTCATCTCGGCGCCGATCGGGTTGATCGTCGGCACCRTCTCCGGTTATGCCGGAGGCTGGGTGGATGCGGCGCTGATGCGCATCACCGATATTTTCCTTGCCTTTCCGAAGTTGGTGCTGGCGCTCGCCTTCGTCGCAGCACTCGGTCCCGGCATCCAGAATGCGATCATCGCGATTGCGATCACCTCCTGGCCGCCCTATGCCCGAATCGCGCGCGCCGAGACGCTGACGGTGCGGCGTTCCGACTATATTTCGGCGGTGAAGCTGATGGGCGCCTCGCCGCTTCGCATTGTCGTGCGCCATGTCATGCCGCTCTGCATTTCCTCGCTGATCGTGCGTGTGACGCTCGACATGGCGGGCATCATCCTGACGGCCGCCGGTCTCGGTTTCCTCGGTCTGGGCGCGCAGCCGCCGCTGCCGGAATGGGGTGCGATGATCGCCTCGGGACGGCGCTTCATCCTCGATCAATGGTGGGTCGCGGCGATGCCCGGCATCGCCATCCTCATCGTCAGCCTCGGCTTCAATCTCCTCGGCGACGGCCTGCGCGACGCGCTCGACCCGAAGGAGAGCGGCCAATGACGACACTTCTGACGGTGGACAAGCTCAAGGTCAGCTACCCCACACGCACCGGCGTAATCGAGGCCGTGCGCGGCGTCTCCTTCACGCTCGGCAAGGAAAGGCTCGGCATCGTCGGCGAATCCGGTTCCGGCAAGTCGCAGACCGGACGGGCGATCATGGGCCTGACGCCGAAACACGGCATCGTCACGGCCGACAGGCTCAATTTCAACGGCATCGATCTCATCAATGCGTCCGCCGGCGAAAGGCGCAGGCTGCGCGGCAAGCGCATCGCCATGATCCTGCAGGATCCGAAATATTCGCTCGATCCCGTCATGTCGATCGGACGGCAGATCTGCGAGACGCTGCGCACGCATGAGAAGGTCGGCAAGGCGGAGGCGCGCGAGCGTGCGCTCGCCATGCTGGAAGCGGTGCAGATCCGCGATCCGAAACGTGTCTTCGACCTGCATCCGCACGAGGTCTCGGGCGGCATGGGGCAGCGGGCGATGATCGCCATGATGCTGATTGCCGGGCCTGAACTGTTGATTGCCGACGAGCCGACCTCGGCGCTCGACGTCACGGTGCAGCTCGACGTGCTGAGGATCATGGACAGGCTGGTGTCCGAGCGTGGCATGGGGCTGATCTTCGTCTCCCATGATCTGAGGCTGGTCTCCTCCTTCTGCGACCGCGTCATTGTGATGTATGCCGGAAAGATCGTCGAGGAGCTCGCGGCGGCCGATCTCAAACATGCGCAGCATCCCTATACGCAGGGACTGCTGAATTGCATGCCCGAGATCGGTGCGAACCGCCATCCTCTGCCGGTGCTCGACCGCAAGCCGGAGTGGGCGGCATGAGCGCAGCTCTCCAAGTCGACAATCTCAGCGTCATCTACGACCATTTTCATGCCCTGAAGGATGTCAGCATCGCCGTCGAACGCGGCGAATCCTTTGGCCTTGTCGGCGAGTCCGGTTCGGGAAAATCGACCTTGCTGCGCGCCGTTGCCGGACTTGCGCCGGTGAGCGGCGGCACGATCAACATCGACGGTGAGGTGTTGAAGGGTTCGAAGCGCAGCAAAGGCTTCTACCGGCGCGTGCAAATGGTCTTCCAGGATCCTTATGGTTCGCTGCATCCGCGCCAGACGATCGACCGGCTTTTGCTCGAGCCGCTTGCAATCCACGGTATCGACGACGGCGAGAGGCGCATCGCCCGCGCGCTTGACGAGGTCGGCCTCGGCAATGGTTTCCGCTTCCGATACCCGCACCAGCTCTCCGGCGGTCAGCGCCAGCGCGTGGCGATCGCTCGGGCGCTGATCGTGGAGCCGTCGATCCTGCTGCTCGACGAGCCGACATCGGCGCTCGACGCCTCGGTGCAGGCCGAGGTGCTGAACCTGCTGGAGCAGATCCAACGCGACCGCAAGCTCACCTTCGTGATGGTGAGCCACGATCTCGGTGTCGTCACCCACATGTGTGAAAGGCTCGCCGTGATGCGCAACGGCGCCGTTGTCGAGCGGCTGAGCTCGCAGGAACTGGCCAAGGGCGCGGTTCATGAGGACTACACGAGAAATTTGATGATCGCGAGCAAGGGTTTTGTCAAAGCCTGAAAGCCAATCTTTTCAAACCTTTGAAAAGAAAAGATTGGCGGCGGCGTTAAGGATAATGTTTTCCTAAAAGACGACCATTCAACTAGACTATTGACAGCTGCCTCGCTTCTGTCATGATCCTGTTAACGATTGTTAGCTTTCGTGATCGATGGAGGTTGATGCATGTTCTTTCTCGGTGGGATGACCATGGGTTACCTCGATCCTCCTGTGAGAGCCGATCGCCGGGAACAGATTTCCGCTTCCATTCCTCCGGAAAAGGACCGTCGGATGATCGAGACTTCCTCCAACCCGCCGCAGAATGAGAGTGCCGTCGAGCGCTCGCTGATCTGGGCATGGCGCACGCTCTGCTAAAAGGGCTGGTTGAATTTTCTCTTCCGTACGCTCTGGACGGAAATTTATCTCTACCTACTTGATAGAGAAAATAAGAATATAAGCGCGAGCCGCACAACCGGCCGCACGAGAAACAACGGAGGCGACATATGGCAGATCTGGGTATTTCGCATGCTCACGTGAACCAATATGGTTCCGTACCGACCAAGAAGCCGCTCACCACGCGCCACAGGCTTCAGACGATGCTCCACGGCGCGATCTTCACCGCGGCATTTCTGTTCGTCGTCGCCATGGTTTGCGGCGTCGTCGGATAATCGGTGGATGATAGGCGTCGGCAGATGCTGGCGCTGCGGCGGTTTCCGCCTCTATTGAATTCTGGAACATTTAAATTGTCTCGGCATTCTCCTGACACTCCAATGTGAAAAGGAGAGTGCTCACGAGATGACTTTTGTTATGGCTGATCGGCATTCCGATCTCCGTCATCATTCTTTCTCTATTTTTTCACGCCATCTGAAGCGTCCCACGGCGGCCTTGATCTCGAGCGCAAGTGGCGTGGGCCGCCAGCCGCCCAAACCGCCGCCAGGCGGATGGCAGGTAATCATGCGTCTTTCGTTTTTCTGAAATCGAACAGTTCCTGCGTTGCCGGAACCAGGTGCCGGCATTTTCGTCATTTCCACTGCCCAGACAAGCTCGCTGGGCGGCGGCGCATGCCTCCCGACTTGAATTTTCCAAAGGATGTCCAAATTTTCGACATGGCTTTCGCGGAGAGGGTATCGATGGTCTCGATCACCCGTCGGGCCGCGTCCTGATCAGGGCTTAGCCCGTTTGCATCGCTTGCCAAGTGTCGTCACCCCGGCTTCATCGATCTTTGAAGAATAGGGCTCCGTTCATGTAGCAGTCATGATAAGCAGTGCAAAAGGCTGAGCAAAACAGCCATAACTTCGTTTGGATCCAGAACCGAACCCATGTCTATTTCAAATCTTTCTCCGAGCCTTTCGCGCGAACCCGAGACGAAGCAGATCGATCATAACGATTCGATCCGCTCGACCTATCTTTCAATCGAGGACATCAAGGCGATGGGCGATGCGGTCGCCCGCAACGGCGTCGACAAGCTGCCGGCTTTCGCCCCCTTCGATTTCTTTGCGCGTCATAAGGAAAACGAGAAGGAAATCCTGCGCGTCTACCGGACCACGGCGACCGATGTCGAGGCTGGCGAGACCATCACGCCGGCGGCAGAATGGCTGCTGGATAATCACTATATCGTCGAAGAGGCGATCCAAGAGGTGCGGCGCGACTTCCCCCGCCGTTTCTATCGCGAATTGCCGACCATGGTCGTCGGCGGCGTCGAAGTACCGCGCACCCTCGTGCTTGCCTGGCTCTATGTCGCCCATACCCACAGCACGATCTCGCAGGAAAGTCTGACGGCGCTGGTCGATGGCTTCCAGGCCAGCGAGACGCTCAGGATCGGCGAACTCTGGGCGTTGCCCTCCCTCGTGCGCTATGTGCTMGTGGAAAACCTTCGCCGTATTTCGAGCCGTGTCGAAGCCAGTCGCCGCCTGCGCCGCCGCGCCAACGAGGCGGCCGACGAATTGGTGCGCCTGACCGACCCAGCCGGGGCGGCGGCCTATCTGAAGACGCTGGAACCGCTTGCCGAGGACAATACCTTTTCGACGCAGTTCCTCTATCGCCTGCGCGACGGCTCGCAGACGTCGAGCCTGGCGATCACCTGGCTCGACGAGCGGCTGGAAGAGCTCGGCCGCAACACCGAAGAGGCGACGACGGCCGAACACAGCCGGCTCTCTTCCGGCAACGTGACGATGGGCAACATCATCCGCAGCCTTCGCGAGATCGATGATGCCGAATGGTCGGTCTGGGTCGAGCAGGTCAGCCATGTCGACAAGCTCCTCTGGGAGCATTCGGATTATGGCATCCTCGATTCCGGCTCGCGCAACAAATATCGCAAACAGATCGAGAAGCTGGCCAAGCGCTCGCCGCTGTCGGAAATGGAAATCGCCCAGCTGGCGCTCGACATGACCGATGCCGCCAAGGCCTCCGGCGAGCCGCAGCCGCATGAACCGAATGTCGGTGGCTTCCTGTCGGGCGCGCAGCGGCCGAAACTCGAAGCACGGGCGAACTATCGCCCGACGGTCATCCAGCATTTCGTGCGTGCCGTGCGCCGGTTCAACTGGCTGGCGATTGCCGTGCCCGTCATGCTGCTGACGGTCATCGCCATGGCGATCGTCGGCAAATTCATGGCGAATGCCGGCATGGGTGCGATCGAAATCGCCCTGCTGCTGATCATGTTCTCAGTGCCGGCATCGGAGGGGGCGACAGGTCTCTTCAACACCGTGCTGTCCTTCTTCGTGACACCGGCGCGCCTCGTCGGCTACGAATTCAAGGAAGGCATTCCGGAGGATGCGCGCACGCTGCTCGTCGTGCCCTGCCTGATCTCGAACCGCGACAGCGTCGACGACCACGTGCGCAATCTCGAGGTTCATTATCTCGCCAATCCGCGCGGCGAGATCTATTTCGCGATGCTCAGCGACTGGCCGGATAGCGAGGCCGAGGAAACGCCCGCCGATCTCGAGGTCCTCGATTATGCCAGGCGCGAGATCGCCAATCTCTCCGCCCGCTATGCCTATGATGGCAAGACGCGTTTCTATCTGTTGCATCGCCGTCGCCTCTATAATCCCTCGGAAGGCGTCTGGATGGGCTGGGAGCGCAAGCGCGGCAAGCTGCACGAGCTGAACATGCTTCTGCGCGGCGACCGCGACACGACCTATCTGCCGGGCGCCAATGCGGTGCCGGCCAATGTGCAATATGTCATGACGCTCGATGCCGATACGCGCCTGATGCGCGATGCCGTCACCAAGCTCGTCGGCAAGCTCTATCATCCGATCAACCGCCCGGTCATCAACCCGAAAACCGGCCGCGTCGAAAGTGGTTATGGCGTACTGCAGCCGCGGGTTACTCCGTCGCTGACGACGGGAAAGGACGCGTCGGTCTTCCAGCGCGTCTTTTCGATCAACCGCGGCCTCGATCCTTATGTCTTCACCGTTTCCGACGTCTATCAGGATCTCGCGGGCGAAGGCACATTCACCGGCAAGGGCCTTTATCAAGTCGATGCCTTCGAAGCGTCTCTGAAGGGCCGGATCGACGAGAACTCCGTGCTCAGCCACGATCTTCTTGAAGGCTCGATGGCGCGTTGCGCGCTCGTCACCGATCTCGAGCTGGTGGAGGATTTCCCGATCCGGTACGAGGTGGAAACCTCGCGCCAACATCGCTGGGCGCGCGGCGACTGGCAGCTTCTCCCCTACATGTTCAATCCGAATTACGGCGTCACGGCACTCGGCCGCTGGAAGATGTTCGACAATCTGCGCCGTTCGCTGACGCCGATCGCCTGGTTCTTCGCCTCCGTGCTCGGCTGGTATTTCATGGGTCCGCTCGGCGCGCTTATCTGGCAGATTCTGCTGATCTTCTGCCTCTTCGTTGCGCCGACGCTGTCGCTCATCAACGGCATCATCCCGCGCACCAGCGATATCATCGCCCGCGCCCATCTCTATACGGTCTGGTCCGATATCACGGCCGCCAATGCGCAGGTTGCGTTGCGCATCGTCTTCATCGCCGATTCGGCTTGCATGATGGCGGATGCGATCGGCCGTTCGCTCTATCGCCTCTTCGTCAGCCGCAAGCTGATGCTGCAGTGGCGGACCGCCGCCAGCGTTCAGGCCGGCGGCCAGGGCACGTTGATTTCCTACTACAAGGCGATGTGGCATGCGCCGGCGTTGGCGCTGCTGGCGCTCGGTTTTGCAGCCCTTCCCGGCGACAACGCCTTCCTCGTCGGCATTCCCTTCGCGCTGCTGTGGATGTTCTCGCCGGTGGTGGCCTGGTATGTCAGCCAGTCGGCTGAGACCGAGGATCGGCTCGAGGTTGCCGATTCCGTGTCGAGCGAACTGCGCAAGATCGCCCGGCGCACCTGGCGCTATTTCGAAACCTTCACGACGGCCGAGCAGAATTATCTGCCGCCGGACAATATCCAGGAAACGCCGCATGTGATCGTTGCGGCGCGCACCTCGCCGACCAATATCGGCGTCTATCTGCTTTCCGTCGTTTCCGGCCGGCATTTCGGCTGGTTCTCCTTCGAGGAGACGCTCGAGCGGCTGGAGCAGACGATCGCGACGATCGACAAAATGGAGAAATTCCGCGGCCATCTGTTCAACTGGTATCACACCGATACGCTGCAGACGCTTGGGCCCCGTTATGTCTCGGCCGTCGACAGCGGCAATCTCGCCGGTCATCTGATCGCGATTTCGTCGGCCTGTCGCAACTGGGCCGAGGCGCCGTCCGCCCATATGCAGGGCAATCTCGACGGCGTCGGCGACACGGCCGGCATTCTCGGCGAAGTGCTGGCGGACCTGCCCGATGACCGCAAGACCGTGCGCCCGCTGCGCCGGCGCCTGGAGGAGCGCATCGTCGGCTTCCAGAACGCGCTTGCCGCCGTCAAGCGCGAGCACGAATTCGCTTCGATCCGCATCATCAACCTCGCCGTTCTCGCACGCGACATCGAGAAACTCGCCGCCAATCTCGACCATGAGGTCAAGTCGAAGCAGAGCGAAGAGGTCACCCTGTGGGCGGCATCGCTGGTGAAGGTCTGCGAGGCGCATATATCAGACAGCACCTTCGATCTTTCCAAAGTCGATGCGCTGAGGCCGCGCCTGGTGGCGCTGCGCGACAAGGCGCGCGATCTCGCCTTCTCGATGGATTTCGGCTTCCTGTTCCGGCCGGAGCGGCGCCTGCTGTCGATCGGCTACCGCGTCGAAAGCGGCGAACTCGACCAGGCCTGTTATGATCTTCTCGCCTCGGAATGCCGCCTGACCAGTCTCTTCGGCATCGCCAAGGGCGACCTGCCGACGGAACACTGGTATCGCCTCGGCCGCCAGGTCGTGCCTGTGGGGTCACGCGGCGCGCTGGTCTCCTGGTCCGGCTCAATGTTCGAATATCTGATGCCGCCGCTCGTCATGCAGGAACGCGGCGGGGGTATCCTCAACCAGACCAACAATCTGGTCGTCATCGAACAGATGAACTATGCCCGCAAGCTCGGTATTCCCTGGGGCATTTCGGAAGCGGCCTTCAATGCCCGCGACCACAACCTCAATTATCAGTACACGAATTTCGGCGTGCCGACGCTCGGCCTGAAGCGCGGCCTCGGCCACAATGCCGTCATCGCGCCTTACGCATCGTTGCTTGCCAGCCAGTACGACCCGCCGGCCGCGCTCGAAAACCTGCAGAGGCTGCGCAAGGTCGGGGCGCTCGGCAAGTTCGGCTTCCACGACGCCGTCGACTTCACGCCGACGCGCGTGCCGGAAGGCAAGAAATGCGCGGTGGTATACAACTATTATGCCCACCATCACGGCATGTCGATCGCGGCGGTCGCCAACGTCGCCTTCAACGGTCATCTGCGCGAGCTCTTCCACTCCGATCCCGTCATCGAGGCAGCAGAGCTGCTGCTGCAGGAAAAGGCGCCGCGCGACATTCCGGTCATGAGCGGCAAGCATGAATCCGACACGCCGGCCAGCATCCAGGATGATCTGTTGCGGCCGGAGCTCAGGAAGATCAGCGATCCGGCTTCGCGCGACCGCGAGCTGGTGTTCCTGTCGAACGGTCATTATTCGCTGATGCTGACGGCGACGGGTGCTGGTTATTCCCGCTGGAACGGCCTTTCCGTTTCCCGCTGGAAAGCCGATCCGACCGAAGACCGCTGGGGCAGCTTCATCTTCCTGCGCGATACCGCCACCAACGAATGGTGGTCGACGACATCAGAGCCGAAGGGTGTGGAAGGCGAAAAGATCAAGGTCGAATTTGCCGACGAGAAGGCGCAGTTCACCAAGACGGTCGGTGACCTGACAAGCGAGGTGGAATGCATCATCGCGACCGAGCATGATGCCGAGGCCCGCCGCGTCACCCTGCTCAACATGGGCACGGAAGACCGTTTCATCGAGGTCACCTCCTATCTCGAACCGGTGATCACCTCCGACGATACCGACAATGCGCATCCGGCATTCGCCCGCATGTTCGTCAAGACCGAGATCGGCAAGCGCGGCGACGTCATCCGCGCCGAACGCAACAAACGCGACCCGAACGAGCCGAACATCAGCATCGCACATCTGATCGTCGACAATGCCGGCGACACCCGCCATACCGAATTCGAGACCGACCGGCGCAAGTTCATCGGCCGTGGCCGCAGCCTTGCCGATGCGGCGGCCTTCGATCCGGGCGCTACGCTTTCCGGCAGCGACGGTTTCATGCTCGATGCCGTCATGTCGCTGCGTCGCACCGTCCGCGTGCCGGCTGGCAAGAAAGTCAGCGTGATCTTCTGGACGATCGCGGCGCCGACCCGCGACGAGGTCGACAAGGCGGTCAATCGCTACCGTCATCCCGACGCCTTCACCCACGAGCTCGTTCAGGCCTGGACACGCACGCAGGTGCAGATGCGCCATGTCGGCGTCACCTCGCAGCAGGCGGCGGCCTTCCAGCATCTCGGACGCTATCTCGTCTATCCCGATATGCAACTGCGCAAGGACGAGGCGACCGTCGAGGCCGGCTTGCAGTCGCAATCGGCGCTCTGGCCGCTGGCAATCTCCGGCGACTTCCCGATCTTCACGCTGCGCATCAACGACGACATGGATCTCGACATCGCCCGCGAGGCGCTGCTGGCGCAGGAATATCTGCGCTCGCGCGGCGTCACCGCCGATCTCGTCATCATGAACGAACGCGCTTCTTCCTATGCGCAGGACATGCAGCATGCACTCGACGCCATGTGCGAGAACGTCCGTCGCATGGGTCAGGCAGACGGATTGCGCCAGCATATCTTTGCGGTTCGCAAGGACTTGATGGAGGAGAGCACCTATCGCGCGCTGATCGCGGCTTCGCGTGTCACGCTGCATACCAAGAACGGCAAGGTGGTCGACCAGATCAACCGCGCCGTGGCGCTGTTTGCACCCTCCAAGGAGGAACTGCAGGAGAACGAACGGGCCGAGCGCAACAAGCCCCCCGTCAAGCGTGTTGCACCTGTGCCACCGCCTGTCGTGCCTGCTGTCGTCATCGAGGAGGAAGGCGATCTCGACTTCTGGAACGGCATCGGCGGCTTTGCCCGCGATGGGCGTGAATATGTCGTACGCCTGCCCGGAGGTCATGCGACGCCGCAGCCCTGGATCAATGTCATCTCCAATGACAGATTCGGCTTCCACGTGTCGGCGGAGGGCGCCGGATTCACCTGGAGCGCCAATTCACGCGACTATCAGCTGACCTCCTGGTCAAACGACACCGTGGTCAACCGTTCGGGCGAGGCGTTCTATCTCGCCGATCTCGACAGCGGTGCCGTCATGACGCCGTTCGCAGCGCTTTCCCGCCGCCCGGACATCCGTTTCGAAGCCCGCCACGGGCTCGGCTATTCCGTCTTCTCCAGTGTTCAGCATGAGATCGCGCTCGAGCTGACGCAGACGATCGACCGCGAAAAGCCGGTGAAACTGCAGCGCCTGCGCCTGCGCAACACCGGTTCGACCGGCCGCAGGCTGCGTCTCTACGGCTATGTCGAATGGATCCTCGGCAGCAATCCGGGACGCACGGTGCCTTTCATCCTGTCGAGCCATGACGAGGAGACGGGGGCGCTGTTTGCGACCAATCCCTACAGCATCGATTTTTCCAACCGCACTGCGTTCTTCGCGGCGAGCGAGACGCTTTCTAGCTTCTCGGCAAGCCGGCGCGAATTCATCGGCAAGGCGGGAACGATCCAGGCGCCGCAGTCCGTCATCTCCGCCGCCGCCCTTTCCGGCGCGACCGAACTCGATGGTGATCCGGCCGCGGCTCTTGCGATCGACATCGAACTTAGCGCCGGCGAGGAGCGCGACTTCACCTTCTTCCTCGGCGATACGCCGACGGAAGAAGAAGCGCGCACTGTCATCGCCGATATTCGCAAGGCTTCGTTCGACGATGCCGTCGAGGCGAACCGCGCCTTCTGGCGGGATTTCACCGGCAGGCTGCAGATATCGACGCCGGATCGCGGGATGAACAATCTCGTCAATACCTGGCTGCCTTATCAGAGTCTCGGCTGCCGCATCATGGCCCGCACTGCCTTCTACCAGGCAAGCGGTGCCTTCGGCTTCCGCGACCAGCTGCAGGACACGCTGGCCTTCGTGCTGCACGAACCCTCGCTTGCCCGCCGGCAGATCCTGAATGCCGCTTCGCGCCAGTTCCGCGAAGGCGACGTGCAACATTGGTGGCTGCCGGGAACGGGTGCGGGCGTGCGCACGCTGATTTCGGACGACGTCGTCTGGCTCGCTTACGCGATCCATCACTATTGCAACGTCACCGGCGACAAAAACGTCCTCGACGAGGAGATCGCCTTCCTGGAAGGGCCGGCACTGCTCGAAGGCCAGCACGACTCGTTCTACAAGCCGGAGATTTCCGAGGACAAGGCGAGCGTCTACGAACACGCGGCCCTGGCGCTCGATCTCGCCATCGCTCGCAAGGGGGCTAACGGCCTGCCGCTGTTTCTTGGCGGCGACTGGAACGATGGCATGAACCGCGTCGGCATCGGCGGGCGCGGCACCAGCGTCTGGCTCGGCTGGTTCCTGGCGGGCGCATTGCGCTCCTTCATTCCCTATGCCGAAGAGCGCGGCGACACGGCCCGTGCAGAGCGCTGGTCGGCGCATCTCACCGAGCTGAAGAAGGCGCTGGAAACTGCGGCCTGGGATGGCGGCTACTATCGCCGCGGCACGTTCGACGACGGTGCGCTGCTCGGCTCCAGGGAAAGCCCCGAATGCCGGATCGATTCGATCGCGCAGTCCTGGAGCGTGCTGTCGGGCGAGGGCGATCCGGCCCGCGCCGTCACGGCGATGGATGCGGTGCTCGATCAGCTGGTCGACGAGGATGCCCGCATCATCCGGCTGTTCACGCCGCCTTTCGTCAATTCCGCCAGGGATCCCGGCTATATCAAGGCCTATCCGCCGGGTGTGCGCGAAAACGGCGGGCAATATACCCATGCCGCGACCTGGGTCGTGATGGCGCTGGCGGAGCTGAAGCGGGGCGACGATGCCTTCCGCTGCTTCCAGATCCTCAACCCGATCACCCATGCGCTCGACAAGGCTTCAGCGGAGCAATACCGCGTCGAACCCTATGTCGTGGCGGCCGACGTCTACGGAAACGAGCCTTATACGTCGCGCGGCGGCTGGACCTGGTATACCGGGTCTGCCGGCTGGCTCTACCGCGCCGCCGTCGAGGGCATCCTCGGTATCCGGCTGAAGGACGGCCGGCTCTATGTGCGCCCGTCGCTCCCGTCGGAATGGGACGGTTTTGCGGCAGAGGTGGAGCAGGGCGACGGCAAATACCGCATTTCGGTCTCAAAAGCGTCCAATGACAGCGGCTACACTCTGTCGATAAACGGCTGCGAAGTCACCGATCCCGAAGAGGGATATCCGCTCGGATAACAGCGTTCTCCACGCTGAAAAACACGGCGATTCGCGACGGCCAAAAGGGAACCCTTTTGGCCGTCGTCGCGTTTGCAAATCGGATAATAAGGAGAGACCAATGGCAAGCACGCCGACCCACGCTATCGTCACGGGGCGCAGTTCCCTATCCGCAGCTGCGCCAGTGCGTGATACGAGGCTCGACGTCTTGCGCGGCGTGGCCCTGATCATGATCTTCATCAATCATGTTCCCGGACAGATCTTCGAATATGTGACGACGAAGAATTTCGGCTTCTCCGATGCCGCCGAGGCCTTCGTGCTGATCTCGGGCATTGCCGTCGGCCTTGCCTATGGGGGCCGCTTCCAGCCGGGCAACCGGCTCACGGTGGCGATCAAGGCGGCAAAGCGCGCCTTCACGCTCTATCTCGCCCATATGATCACCACCTTCATGACGCTGGCGCTCTTCATCTGCGGTGCCTGGCTGTTCCATCGGCCGGGATTGCTGGTCGAAATCAATATCCTGGCGGTTCTGATGAACCTGAAGGAAGGCATTCCGGCGCTGCTCCTGCTCGGCCACCAGATCGGCTACAACAATATCCTGCCGATGTACGGGGCGCTGATGCTGATGGTGCCGATCATCCTGCTGTTGAATGCGCGCAGCCCTTGGCTGGCGCTCGGCGTCTCGGGCACGGTCTGGCTGCTTGCGGGCATCTACGAAGTGGCACCACACAACATGCTGATCGAGGGTTACTGGTTCCTCAATCCGCTCTCCTGGCAGTTCCTGTTTTCGATCGGCATCGTCTCGATGCTGCATATCAAGCGCGGCGGCACGATCCCGCAGCATCCGTTGCTGCTGACGGCCGCTGCCGGTTACGTCATCTTGTCCTTCATCTGGGTGACCGGCCATCTCTGGATTTTCGGCAACTCGCTGGCAGCACTTGGCCTGCCGCCTGTCATCACCGGTTTCGACAAGACCTTCCTGTCGCTGCCGCGGCTGCTGCATGTGCTGGCGCTGACCTATCTCGTTATCAGCATCCCGGCACTCTCGCGTATCCTGCGCCGTCCTGCGGACCATCCGCTGACGATCCTCGGCCGCCATTCGCTGAACATTTTCGTTGCCGGCACCATCCTTGCCATGATCGGCCAGGTGGTGCTCTACATCACCAACAAGGACCAACTGGTCGGTCCGCTCTTCGTGATCGCTGGAGTCGCGACACAATTCGCCTATGCCTATTATCTCGAGCGCAAGCGCCAGCAGGGAAAGGTCAAGGGGAAACTTGTCGCCGATACCGCCACCATCCCCGTTCCCGTCCGCATTGGCGGGACGGCAAATGCCTATCGCCAGAACGATCGGAAATAGGGCTCGGATTTGCCTGACAGAAAGGAGCCGGCGGCCGATGGTCGCCGGCTCAATTTTTATGAACGAGGATGTTCACGAGCTTGCCGAAGGGATCGCGCACATAAAAGCGCCTGACGCCCCAAGGCTCGTCGGTCGGGCCGTACTCGATCGGGAAGCCTGAGGCCGACATCGCCGCGAAAGCAGCATCGAGGTCGTCGACCTCGATCGAGAGGTCGGGCACCTCAGTTCCGGAACCGCCTTGACTGGCGATACTGAGCTGAACGTTCATCGAACGCGCAGTGCCGAACGTCGTGATCCAGCCGTGATCCATGATGACGTCAAGACCGAGGATATCCCGATAGAAGCGCCGGGCCAGGGTGATGTCCGGTGCCTGGATATTGGCGACGATGCGCAGGACCTTCATGGCTTCGCTCCCCGTTCTCTTTGACTGGTGGAGGTTAGGGAAGATCGGTGAGGTGATCAATCGTCCAAGCCCTGCGGAGAGGTTGCGGCGTTGGATACCCCTTGGCCATGCCGGGCATCTCCCCGACGGCCTTGATACATAGCTGACAGATGTTCGGAGACATGCCTGACACTTCCGTGATGATTTCTCGGGAGGTCGGTATGGTCTGGTCTGGCGGAGAGATGCCCGGCAGGTACGACACTGTCTCTAGATTTTCGGGAAGGGTTCGAGGATATGACCGCCTCGGCCTCCATCCTGACGATCGTTGCGCACAACGCATTGCTGTTCATACGCTTTATCGCCCAGAATGCGTGATCTGTCTGGCCATTGAGAAGAGCGGGAGCTTGCGTGATCTCGCCGACCTGGCCGGCCGTCACGATGAAGCGCAGAGGACGTCCGAGCGCATTGGCCAGCATATGGATCTGGTCGTCAGTCCACCTCTGGAACGCCCCAACGCCTGATCCTTGGCCCACCTTTTCCGCTCGCTGCCTGTTGATGGGCGCGCATGATGGTACTGTCGATCATTAAGTACTGATTGTCCCGGTCAGCAGTGAGTGCATCAAAGACCCGCTCCCATACGCCGGCATGGCACCAGCGACTGAACCGGCGGTGGACCGTCTTCCACTTGCCGTAGCGCTCCGGCAGGTCCTGCCAGTGTGCGCCCGAGCGCAGTATCCACAAACACCCGTTCACAAACAACCGGTTATCTACCCCTGTCCGACCCGGATCGTTGGCTTTACCTGGCAACAAAGGCGCAATTCTCGACCATTGCGCCTCGTTCAACTCGTATCGCTTCACTCCCATCAAAGGCCTCCGTGATTGGTCCTCAGTCCCAGAGTAAAAAAAAGGCCGGAAGGAGTTACCTTCCGGCCTTATCTTGAAACCCGAACCGATCAGGCGGCTTCGGTGGCGTGGGCCTTCCGGACCTCTTCGTCCGTCAGGATGCCGCTGGCGCGCAGCAGGGCGGCGAAGCGGCCGTTGCTGTGGCTGAGTTCGTCGAAGCTGCCCTGTTCGACCACACGGCCGTCATCTAGGAAGAGCACCATATCGGCTTCGCGGACCGTCGACAGGCGGTGGGCGATGATGAAGGTGGTGCGGTTCTGACGCAGATTGTCGATCGCGGCCTTGACGCGGGCTTCGGTCTCGACGTCGAGCGCCGAGGTCGCCTCGTCGAGCACCAGGATCGGCGCGTCCTTGAGGATGGCGCGGGCGATCGCGATGCGCTGGCGCTCGCCGCCGGAGAGCTTGTTGCCGCGTTCACCGACATGCGTATCGTAGCGATCCTCACGGGTCTCGATGAAGTCGGCGGCAGCGGCGGCTTCGGCCGCACGGCGCATTTCCTCTTCACTGGCGCCTTCGCGACCAAGGCGGATATTGTCGCTGATCGAACGGTTCAGCAGGCCCGCATCCTGGAAGACGGTGGCGATGTGGCGACGCAGCGACTTGCGGGTCACCTTGGTGATATCGGTGCCGTCGACGAGGATCTTGCCGCCCTGGGCATCGTAGACACGCTGCAGCAGGTTGACGAGCGTCGTCTTGCCGGCGCCGGTCGGGCCGACGATCGCGACCGTCTGGCCTGCCTTCACCGAGAAGGAGACATTGTGCAGGCCCTGTGAGCTGTTGCCGAAGCCGAAGGAGACGTCGCGGAATTCGATCGCACCCTTGACGTCCTTGATCTCGCCGTTGCCGGCTGGCTCTTCACGTTCACGCACCGAGTCTTCAAGCGTATAGAAGTCCTCGAGCTTGGAACGGGCCTCGAAAATCTGCGTCGCGAACTGGCGCATCAAGTCGAGACGGCCGATCAACAGGTTGGCAAAGCCGATGAAGGCGATGACGTCGCCAACGCGCAACTGGCCGGCCTGGACGAGCATGGTGCCGATGATCAGGACCACCATCATCGCGATGGTCGACGCCATGCGGTTCAGTGCGCTGGCGATCGCCCACCAGTCGAGCACCGGATATTGGGCTTCGAGCAGACGGTCGGCGAAGGATTTCAGCGCTCGGGTTTCGGCCTCGATGCGATTGTAGCTGTGCAGGACCGAAACGTTGCTGATCGAGTCGCTGACATGCGAGAAGACGGTGTGATAATGGTTCTCGACCGAAGCCTGGCCGTCCTTGGTGCGGCTCATGACGACGCGGCCGATCAGCCAATAGGCGATGGCGAGCACCATAAGCACGGCGGAAAGGCGCAGGTCCATCGACATTGCGGTCGGCACCAGAAGCGTAAGCGCGATGACCGTCGACAGGTGGTTGCGCATGAATTCCAGCCAGAGGCCGAACAGCGTTTCGCAGGCGCGCAGCAATGTATGCAGCGCGTTGGAGGTGCCGCGCTGATGGTGCCAGCCAAGCGGCATGGAAATGATGCGGCCGAAGGCTTCCGTCAACAGCGTCGCCCGCCGGCCATGGGCCAGCCGGTCGGCCTCGCGGGCCACTAGGACGAAGGCAATAGTGTTGAAGACGGCGAAAGTCGCCCACATGAAGAGGATGGGCTTGACCTCACCCTTGCCCGAAATCGCATCGATAATGCGACCGAACAGGATCGGCTCCGCGATGGTAATCGTCGCAAGAACAATGTTTGCGACAACGACCAGGGATACGCGCAGCTTGTAGGCGCCAAGATAGCGCAGAGCCCTTGCATAGACCTTGAATAGCGTCACGTCGAACCTCTTGTGCATCTGCGAAAACGGGATGATGCGATGCTACAAAAGCCTACCTGAACGGGCGATTAACGGAGCATTCAGGGTTCAGTCGATGTGATGATTAACACGATCGCACTATTGCAGGATGCGACGAGATGGCCATGGCGCTGAAATTGCAGTCCGGACATATCTCGCAACAATTTGCGCTTGCATTTTATTAAATGTTTAGCACAGCATTAAATTACAGACTGCATTTATTGAGGAAGACCGTTTCGCGACCAGTTTGACAAGCCGCCGACGGCCTCAGGCGGGCATCAGGTCCGGGCAAGGGGCATTTTTGTGAATATTAATTCGTTAATTCAATTACTTGTAATTCTGGAAGAATGTTCAAATCCTGCAGGCGTCATTACCGAGTTGGAGCAGCTCCTCCATGCTTGCGGCTTCGAATATTACGGCCTGCTACGCCATCTGCAGCAGAATCCGGTACAGCAGAATCCAGAGCCCTGGGCTGCGGCGCTTGCCGGCCGCTGGCCGGAACAATGGCCGCAGATATATGCCGCGAAAAAATATGCTCTGATCGATCCGATGCTGCGCTATCTCGCCCACGCGCAGCGGCCTTTCCGCTGGCGGGAGGCGATGGCGGCCTTCCACAAGGATGCGCATCAGCGCCGCATGGAGCAGATGATGGTCGATGCCTTCGGGCATGGAATGGAGGATGGCTACATCTTTCCGATCCACGGACGCAACGGCATTCTCGCCAGCCTCAGTCTCGCCGGCAAGCCGATCGAGCTGTCGCCGGTGGAGATCGCACTGTTGGAGGCGGTGGCGCGCAAAGCCTTCTGGCGGCTGCTCGATCTGAAAGGCGAGGCGCCGGCGCTGGAAACCGTGTTGCCGGCCGATACGCCGCTGACGCGGCGCGAGATGGAAATCCTGCATTATCTCGCCGAAGGCATGACGTCGATGGAGATCAGCAAGATGCTGAAGATCTCAAACCACACGGTCGACTGGTATATGAACGGCCTGCAGGACAAGCTGAAGGCGAAAAACAGGCAGCAGGCGGTGGCGCTTGCCTTCCGTCATGGACTGATAAGTTAGAGCAATTCCACTTCTCATCGAAGCGGAATTGCTCCGGTTTTTTATTTTGACGCAACTCCGGACGGAAAACCGCTTCGCACTTTTTCTGGAGTTGCTCCAGAATGTCGAAAAATTGCATTTCGCAGTCGCAAGATAAATTGAACTTTCTGTGACAAGAAGTTAAGAATTTCCTTCGCGGGTGCAGCATGCCCGCGTCTGAACGTCTGAGGAGACCGTTTTGCCCATTTCCAAGATTCTCGTTGCCAATCGCTCTGAAATTGCCATTCGCGTGTTCCGTGCGGCCAACGAACTTGGAATAAAAACGGTGGCGATCTGGGCGGAAGAAGACAAGCTGGCGCTGCACCGCTTCAAGGCGGACGAGAGCTACCAGGTCGGCCGCGGCCCGCATCTTTCCAAGGACATGGGTCCGATCGAAAGCTATCTGTCGATCGCGGAGGTGATCAGGGTCGCGAAGCTCTCCGGCGCCGATGCCATTCATCCCGGCTACGGCCTGCTGTCGGAAAGCCCCGAATTCGTCGATGCCTGCAACGAGGCCGGCATCATCTTCATCGGCCCGAAGGGCGATACGATGCGCCAGCTCGGCAACAAGGTCGCCGCGCGCAATCTGGCGATTTCGGTCGGCGTGCCTGTGGTGCCGGCCACCGGGCCTCTGCCGGAAGACATGGCCGAAGTGGCGAAGATGGCGGAAGGGATCGGTTATCCCGTCATGCTGAAGGCCTCCTGGGGCGGCGGCGGGCGCGGCATGCGCGCGATCCGCGATCCAAAGGATCTCGCCCGCGAGGTGACGGAAGCCAAACGCGAGGCGATGGCGGCCTTCGGCAAGGACGAGGTCTATCTGGAAAAGCTCGTCGAGCGCGCCCGCCATGTCGAAAGCCAGGTTCTCGGCGATACGCATGGCAATGTCGTGCATCTCTTCGAGCGTGACTGCTCGATCCAGCGCCGCAACCAGAAGGTCGTCGAGCGCGCTCCGGCGCCCTATCTCTCGGAGGCGCAGCGCCAGGAACTCGCCGCCTATTCGCTGAAGATCGCGGCCGCGACCAATTATATCGGCGCGGGTACCGTCGAATATCTGATGGATGCCGATACCGGAAAATTCTATTTCATCGAGGTCAATCCGCGCATCCAGGTCGAGCATACGGTGACCGAAGTCGTTACCGGCATCGATATCGTCAAGGCGCAGATCCACATCCTCGATGGCTTTGCGATCGGCACGCCGGAATCGGGCGTGCCGCGCCAGGAAGATATCCGTCTCAACGGCCATGCGCTGCAATGCCGCATCACCACGGAAGATCCGGAGCATAACTTCATTCCGGATTACGGCCGTATCACCGCCTATCGCTCAGCGTCTGGTTTCGGCATCCGCCTCGATGGCGGCACTTCCTATTCGGGCGCCATCATCACCCGCTTTTATGATCCGCTTCTCGTGAAGGTTACGGCATGGGCACCCAACCCATCCGAAGCTATCGCCCGCATGGATCGGGCGCTGCGCGAATTCCGTATTCGCGGCGTGGCAACCAACCTGACCTTCCTCGAAGCGATCATCGGCCATCCAAAGTTCATGGACAACAGCTACACGACACGCTTCATCGACACGACGCCGGAACTCTTCCAGCAGGTGAAGCGCCAGGATCGCGCCACGAAGCTCCTGACCTATCTCGCCGACGTCACCGTCAATGGTCACCCCGAAGCCAAGGACAGGCCGAGGCCGCTTGATAACGCGGCCGAGCCGGTGGTTCCCTATGCCAACGGCAATACGGTCAAGGATGGTACGAAGCAGCTCCTCGACACGCTCGGCCCGAAGAAATTCGGCGAATGGATGCGCAACGAGAAGCGCGTGCTTTTGACCGACACGACAATGCGCGACGGCCATCAGTCGCTGCTCGCCACCCGCATGCGCACCTATGACATCGCCCGCATCGCAGGCACCTATGCGCATGCGCTGCCAGGCCTTTTGTCGCTCGAATGCTGGGGCGGAGCGACCTTCGACGTCTCCATGCGTTTTCTGACCGAGGACCCGTGGGAGCGCCTGGCACTGATCCGAGAGGGCGCGCCGAACCTTCTGCTGCAGATGCTGCTGCGCGGCGCCAACGGCGTCGGCTACACCAATTATCCCGACAATGTCGTCAAATATTTCGTCCGCCAGGCGGCCAGGGGCGGCATCGATCTCTTCCGGGTGTTCGATTGTCTGAACTGGGTCGAGAACATGCGCGTCTCGATGGATGCCATTGCCGAGGAGAACAAGCTCTGCGAGGCGGCGATCTGCTATACCGGCGACATCCTGAACTCGGCCCGTCCGAAATACGATCTGAAATACTATACCGACCTTGCGGTCGAGCTCGAGAAGGCCGGCGCGCATATCATCGCGCTCAAGGATATGGCAGGCCTCCTCAAGCCTGCGGCTGCGAAGGTTCTGTTCAAGGCGCTGCGCGAGGCGACCAGCCTGCCGATCCATTTCCACACGCATGATACCTCAGGGATTGCGGCCGCGACCGTTCTTGCCGCTGTCGATGCCGGCGTCGATGCCGTCGATGCCGCCATGGATGCGCTTTCCGGCAATACTTCGCAGCCCTGTCTCGGCTCGATCGTCGAGGCGTTGCGCGGTACGGAGCGCGATCCGGGCCTCGATCCGGAATGGATCCGCCGCGTTTCCTTCTATTGGGAAGCGGCGCGCAACCAGTATGCCGCCTTCGAAAGCGATCTGAAGGGTCCGGCATCCGAAGTCTATCTGCATGAAATGCCGGGTGGCCAGTTCACCAACCTCAAGGAACAGGCCCGCTCGCTCGGCCTCGAGACCCGCTGGCACCAGGTGGCGCAGGCCTATGCCGACGCCAACCAGATGTTCGGCGATATCGTCAAGGTGACRCCGTCTTCCAAGGTCGTCGGCGACATGGCGCTGATGATGGTGTCCCAGGACTTGACGGTTGCCGATGTCGTCAGCCCCGACAAGGAAGTCTCCTTCCCGGAATCGGTGGTCTCGATGCTGAAGGGCGATCTCGGCCAGCCGCCGTCAGGATGGCCTGAGGCGCTGCAGAAGAAGGCGCTGAAGGGCGACAAGCCCTATACCGTGCGTCCCGGCTCACTGCTCAAGGAGGCCGATCTCGATGCGGAGCGTAAAGTCATCGAGACAAAGCTCGAGCGCGAGATCAGCGACTTCGAATTCGCTTCCTACCTGATGTATCCGAAGGTCTTCACCGACTTCGCGCTCGCCTCCGATACCTACGGCCCGGTCTCGGTGCTGCCGACGCCCGCCTATTTCTACGGTCTCAAGGACGGCGAGGAACTGTTTGCCGATATCGAGCGCGGCAAGACGCTCGTCATCGTCAACCAGGCGATGAGCGCGACCGACAGCCAGGGCATGGTGACCATCTTCTTCGAGCTCAACGGCCAGCCGCGCCGCATCAAGGTGCCGGACCGGGCCCATGGGGCGACTGGGGCCGCCGTCCGCCGCAAGGCCGAACCGGGCAATGCCGTTCACGTCGGTGCGCCGATGCCGGGTGTCATCAGCCGCGTCTTCGTCTCGCCCGGCCAGGCGGTCAATGCCGGCGACGTGCTCGTCTCCATCGAAGCGATGAAGATGGAAACGGCGCTGCATGCGGAAAAGGATGGCACGATTTCCGAAGTGCTGGTGCGGGCCGGCGACCAGATCGATGCCAAGGACCTGCTCGTCGTCTACGCAGGTTGAACAACAAGTGGCCGTCGTTGAACAGCGCCCTTGAGCGCCTTTGCGAACCGGCTCCATTCACCCGATCGTGTACGATCGGCCTGTCAAAAAGCTGAGAGTTAGCAGCCTCCGCGCCTTGCCCGGCGCGGAGGCTTTCTCATAAACTTGGCCATCCGCCCCCAAGACCAACCCAGGAAACAATATCCATGAGCAAGTTGAAGATTGCCGTCATCGTCGGCAGCACGCGTATCGGCCGTTTTGCCGAGCATCCGGCCAAGTGGATTGCCGCTATCGCCGCCGAGCGCCATGACATCGAGGTCGAGGTTCTCGACCTGCTCGACTACCCCATGCATTTTTTCGGTGAGCAGCGTGCCACGACCGCTGAAAGCGAGACGGCAGAGCGCTGGAAAAAGAAGCTGCGTGAATTCGACGGCTTCATTTTTACCGTCGCCGAGTACAATCACGCTCCGACGGCGGTTCTGAAGAACGCCATCGACCTCGGCGAGTTCCTCCAGAAGCCGGTCGGTTTCGTCGGTTACGGCGGCGTCGGCGGCGCACGTGCGGTCGAGCATCTTCGCCTGATCTTCGTGGAAATGGGGGCGGCTTCGGTGAAAACGGGCGTACATATCGCGCTTGGCGAATATCTTGGCATCCTCAAGGAAGGCAAGAGCCTCAGCGATTACGCGCATCTCAACGAAGCGGCGAAGAACCAGCTCGACCAGCTCACCTGGTGGGGCAATGCGCTGAAGGCGGCGCGCTCGGTCGTCACCGCCTCCTGATTGGAGTTCCAGCAATGCCGGGATGTTCGCATCCCGGCATTAGATCCGGATGATTTTAGGCCAGGTCGGCCTAAAATCATCCGGATCTAAATCAAAGAAATAGAGCATGATGTCGTCCGAAAACCGCTCACACTTTTCGGCATCATGCTCTAGCTCAGATATCGTAAGTATGGGCGGCGTTGATCGTCGAGATGAAGCGTTTGGTGYGCTCGCGCTCCGGCGCACTGAAGATCGCCCTGGCGCTGCCCGTTTCCACCACGCTGCCGGCTTCCAGGAAAACCACGTCATTGGCGATCTTGGAGGCGAGCCGGAGATCGTGGGTTGCCATCACCATCGTCGTGCCTTCGCTGGCAAGTTGGCCCAGCACATCGACCACTTCGGCCGAAAGCTCGGGATCGAGGGCGGATGTCGGCTCGTCACAGAGAAGCACGCGCGGCGACGGCGCCAGTGCGCGGGCGATCGCGACGCGCTGCTGTTGGCCGCCCGACAGCGTCGAAGGCCAGGCATCGGCCTTGTGCGTCATGCCGACCTTGGTCAGCAATTCCATCGCACGCACGCGCGCTTTTTCCTTCGGCCATCTCAACACCGTCACCAGGCCTTCCATGACATTCTCGATCGCGGTCTGATGCGGGAATAGCTGGAAGTTCTGGAAGACCATGCCGGTCTGGCGGCGGATCTTCTGGATCGCCTGCCAGCTCGTTCGTTTGCCCGGCGCAAAGGCCAGCTTCTCCTCTCCGAGGCGGATGGAGCCGGCGGTCGGAATTTCGAGCAGGTTGATGCAGCGCAGCAGCGTGCTCTTGCCGCCGCCGGAAGGCCCGACCAGCGCGGTGACGCTGCCTTCGGGGATGCGGATACTGATATCCTTGAGGATGATGGCGTCGCCGAAGCGTTTTTCGATATTGGAAAGCTCGATCATGCATTTGCCTCCAGCATGCCGCCATAACGCGCGAAGCGGCGTTCCAGCCGCACCTGCAGCTGCGAGAGGACGGAGCTCAGGACGAGATAGATCAGCGCCGCCTCTATATAGAGGATCAACGGCTCATAGGTGGTGGCGACGATGCGTTGCGCCGCCTGGAAAAGCTCCGGCACGGTGATGGCCGCGGCAAGCGAGGTGTCTTTGACCAGAGAGATGAAGGTGTTCGACAAAGGCGGCACGGCGACGCGAGCGGCCTGCGGCAGGATGGTGCGGCCCATCGCCTGGCGCCAGCTCATGCCGATCGAATAGGCGGCCTCCCATTGGCCCTTCGGCACCGAGGAAATGACGGCGCGGATGATCTCGGAGCTGTAGGCGCCGATATTCAGCGTGAAGCCGATGAGGGCGGCCGGGAAGGCATCGAGCAGGATGCCGAGGCTCGGCAGGCCGTAGAAGATGACAAAGAGCTGAACGAGCAACGGCGTGCCGCGGATGACCCAGACATAGAAGCGCGCGATGGCGGAAAGTGGCGTCGGCCCGAAGAGCCGGGCGATCGCGGTGGCGAGCCCGAGGGCCAGGCCGAAGACGAAGGATATCAGGGTCAGCGGAATGGTGAAGATCAGCCCCGCCCACAGGAGCGAGGGCAGCGATTCCGCCATCAGTTGGAGCCAGTGCGCCAAGGGAGTTCCCTCTCGTCGGTTGCTACGTTGAAATGGAATACCCCTCCCCAACCCCTCCTCACAAGGGGGAGGGTTTATCGGAGGCCCGGACGCACCAAATAGCGACCCCGCTGTTGGCTGAGAGKCTGTTTTGAGATGAGAGCAGCATCATCGAAACCCCTCCCTTTGTGGGGAGGGGATGGGGAGGAATTTAAATTACTTGGAAACGTCCTGGCCGAAATACTTGTCGGCGATCTTCTTGTAGGTGCCGTCGGCCTTGATGTCGGCAAGCGCCTTGTTGATTTCGGCGAGAAGCTCCGGCTCGTTCTTGCGGATGATGACGCCGGAGTAGTCGGCATTTTCCTGCTCGGCGACGATCTTCACCGGCGCGTCCGGCTTGTGCTTCTTGAAATCGAGGAAGGAGAGGCTGTCGTTGATCGTGGCGTCGGCGCGTTTGGTCAGCACGAGCTGGATCGACTGATCAAAACCGTCGGTGCCGACGAGCTCGGCACCGGCTTCGGTTGCGAGCTTGCCGAAGTTGCTGGTCAGCGACTGTGCGGCCTTCTTGCCCTTCAGATCGGCGAAGGACTTGATGCTGTCGTCGCCGTCGCGGGCGATCAGCACGGCCTTGGAGGCGATATAGGGTTCGGAGAAATCATATTTCTGCTTGCGGGTTTCGGTGATGCCGACCTGGTTGATGACGGTGTCGTAGCGCTTTGCGTCGAGGCCGGCGATCAGGCCGTCCCACTTGCCTTCGACGAACTCGGCCTTGACACCGAGCTTGGCGGCTATCGCTTCGCCGATCTCGACATCGAAGCCGACGAGCTTGCCGCTTTCATCGTGATAGGTGAAGGGCGCATAGGTGCCTTCGGTGCCGATCTTGAAGACGCCGGCCGATTTGATGGCGGCGAGGTTTTCACCGGCATGGGCAGGCAGGAGGGCCGCAGCCTGAATGAGGGCGGCGGCGGCGACGGTTTTCAACCAGTTCATTGTTTCATCCATCCTTGGGAGGTGCTTCGGATGAGGATAGTTGGCAGAAAATTATGGCGCCGGAAGCGTAGAAAACTGCGAATAAAAGCAGCAACTGCAAATATTTTTCTCAAACGGCCGCTCGAACCATGAATCCGGCAGAAACAGGCATCAAGCGGTGATGCGGCGGCGCAGCCTCTCGCTGACGATGATGATCACTCCGGCGCCGAGGATCATCGCTGCGCCGACGACCACATTGTGTGTCGGGATGTCGGCCCAGATCAGATAACCCAGGAGGAAGGCCCAGACGAGAGAGCTATATTCGAATGGCGCAAGCACGGAGACGGGCGCCTGGCGCATGCCTTCGAAAAGAGCGAACTGCGCGCAGCCGGCAACGACGCCGGTGGCAATGAGGAGCGCGAGCTGCGTCATATCGGGGGTCTGCCATGTCCAGATCACGGCAATGCCGGTCATGGCAAGAAAAAAGACGTTGGAAACGGTGAGCTGGATAATGGTCTTCTCGTGCAGCGAGGTCTTGCGCAGCAGCACCATGGCGGAGGCCCAGAGCACGGCTGCCTGCAGCGCTAGATAGACCGGCCAGGAGATGGTGAGGCCGATCGGATTGCAGGCAATGAGAACGCCTCCGAAGCCGACGCCGACGGCCAGCCAGCGCGCCGGCGTGACTTTCTCCTTCAGGATGACCCAAGCCAGCARGGTGCCGACGACAGGTGCGGCGTAATAAAGCGTGGTCACTTCGGCAAGCTGCAGGCGGCTTGCGGCGGAATAATAGGAAAGCCAGGCGCAGAGCAGAAGGATACTGCGGGCGACCATCGGCTTGATGATCGGCGATGTCATCGTCTGGCGGACGAGCTTGCCGCGACCATAGGCGAGACAACCGACGAGGATGGTGAGACTGCGGAAAAACAGGATCTGCCAGACGGGAATGCTTGAAACCAGGATCTTGATGATCGCGTCATGGAAGGTGAACGCCATATAGGCGACGGTCGTGAGCAGGATGCCCAGGCTGACGGAGTTTTTCACGGGGAGAAAGCACCAGGTGGCGGATATGCCGGCGGGAATCGGGATTGAGCAATCGATATTCCCGCCTTCAAGACCGGTCAATAGGGCATATTCGCTCTGGTAGTGCAGCTTTGTTTCCGAACGTCAGAAAACGTGTAACCGTGCATATTGCCTGCATGATCATAAGCGTTTATGCACGTTTTCGGTTTATGAGATCTCGATCCGGTAGGAACATGCAGGATTTTTTGTTGCGAGAGCGCCAAGGCGTGATTTCCGAGAGGCTGCGGCTGAATGGCCGCGTGCTGGCGACGGAGCTTGCGCTCGAATTCGGTGTCTCCGAGGATACGGTGCGGCGGGATCTGCGCGAGATGGCGGCGGCAGGGCTCTGTGAGCGGGTCTATGGCGGCGCATTGCCGGTCTCGCCGGCGCATGGAAGCCTGACGCAGCGTATCGGCTTTGCCGCTGACCGGAAACAGGCGCTGGGGCGCGCTGCGGCAAAGCAGATTGCCGCCGGCTCGACCGTGTTCTTCGATGCCGGTAGCACCAATCTGGCGATTGCCAATGCGTTGCCGGCCGAACTACCACTGACGGCTGCGACGAATGCGCCGGCGATTGCCGCGGCGCTGATCGACAAGCCTGCCGTCGCCGTCATCCTGATCGGCGGAATGGTGGACCGGCAGACGGGCGGTTCGCTCGGCGCCAAGGCCTTGCGGGATATGGAGCAGATCTCGCCCGATCTCTGCATTCTCGGCGCCTGCGGCGTCGATCTCGAGGCCGGCATCACGGTGTTCGGCTTCGAGGATGCGGAGTTCAAGCGGTTTGCGACATCCAGGAGCAAAAGGGTGTTGGTGGCTGCAACCTCGGAGAAATTCGGCACTGCGGCCCCCCATAGCATCCTGCCGGTCGCGCATTGCGAATGCCTGGTCGTCGAGCACGATGCCGATCCGGCCATTCTCGCCGGTTACCGCGAGCGCGGATGCAGGACTGTTCTCGCCGAGAAAACGAACTGAGGCGACGTCATAGAGTTTAGGGAGACCGGGCCAAGCAAGCCCGGCAATGAGGAAAGACCGGAAATGGATAGTCATGTGAGTACGCCGGGAGCCCGGAGCGGCTTCATTACCAGAAGCAGGGCGGCGGTTTCCCTGCTCTTTCTCATGAACGGTTTTGTCGTCGGCTGCTGGGCGCCGAAGATCCCGGATTTTGCCGAGCGTCTGGCGCTGACCAAGTTCGAGCTTGGGCTGATGATCCTCGTCTTCGGCGTCGGCTCGCTGGTCATGATGCCGATCGCCGGTGCGCAGATCGCCAAACACGGCTCGCGTGTCGTCGTTCAGGTACTGGCTGTCTGCTTGCTGCCGTTGCTGCTGGCATTGACGCTCGCGCCAAATGTGCCGACCGGGGCAATCTCGCTCTTCCTGTTCGGCGGCTTCATCGGCGCAATGGATGTGGCGATGAATGCCAATGCGGTGTCGGTCGAGAAATCCATGCGCCGCGCCATCATGTCGTCCTGTCACGCTTTCTGGAGCCTTGGCGGACTGATCGGCTCCGGTCTCGGCGGCATCGTGATTTCCAAGCTCGGCGTGCTCGGCCATGCGCAACTGGCGACGGTGCTGGCGGCAATCTTCCTTGCCGTCGCGTGGCCGATGATCCTTGCGGATCCGCCGCATCCTGACACCAAGAAGGAAAAGACGAAGCTGCCGATGGTGCCGCTGCCGTGGCTGCTCGGGTTGATGGCGCTGTTCAGCATGGTGCCTGAAGGTGCGGTTCTCGACTGGGGCGCACTCTATCTCCGGCAGGAAATGGATGCATCCGTGGCACTATCCGGTCTTGGCTTCGCAGCCTTTTCGGCGACCATGGCAATCATGCGCTTTGGCGGCGACCTGGTGCGCGACCGTCTGGGCGGCGTCAAGACGCTGCGCATCTGCACGCTGTTTGCCATCGTCGGCATGCTGCTTGCAGGCCTGGCACCCAATGCCGAGATTGCCATCCTGGGCTTTGCCTTTTGCGGTATCGGCATTTCCAACATGGTGCCGATCGCCTTCTCGGCGGCGGGCAACATACCCGGCCTCAAGCCCGGCATCGCCATCTCGGTGGTCACGACCATGGGCTATTCCGGCATGCTGGTTGCGCCATCGTTGATCGGCTTTGTCGCCGAGCATATCGGCTTTGCCGTCGTTTTCATGGCGCTGCCGGTGCTGCTCATCGTCGTTCTCCTGCTCTCCAAGCTGGCCCATTATGCCGACGGCACGACCGGAGGCGGTCACTGAGCCGCCTCCCCAACAAAAGTGATATCAGGGGCGGTTGACAAGAAAGCGGTCATGATCCACCTGAAAGGCACTGTTTCTAAAGCGCGTCGCAATCTTTCAGATTTGCTCCTCGCGCTTTAGGTCTTTATTTTTCGCATGTCGTTATCGCAAAACCGCTGCACACTTTTGCGCGACATGTTTTAGGGGTGCAAGAACTCTTCATGTTGTCAGCCGCCGATTTTGATCCGAAACCACGCCGCGCTTCCGTTGCCGTCGATGTCGGCGGCGTCATCGTCGGCGGCGGGGCGCCGGTCGTCGTGCAATCCATGACGAACACCGATACGGCCGACGTCGATTCCACCGTCGCGCAGGTCGCCGCTCTCCACCGGGCGGGCTCGGAGTTGGTGCGCATCACCGTCGATCGCGACGAGAGTGCGGCCGCCGTGCCGAAGATCCGCGAGCGGCTGCTGCGCCTCGGCATGGACGTGCCTTTGATTGGCGACTTCCACTATATTGGCCACAAGCTGCTCGCCGATCATCCTGATTGTGCCGCGGCGCTGGCGAAATACCGCATCAACCCCGGCAATGTCGGCTTCAAGGACAAGAAGGACAAGCAGTTCGCCGAGATCATCGAGATGGCGATCCGTTATGACAAGCCGGTGCGCATCGGCGTCAACTGGGGCTCGCTTGATCAGGATCTGCTGACGGCGCTGATGGACCAGAATGCCGAAGCCGGGTCGCCGCTTTCGGCCCGGCAGGTGACGCGCGAGGCGATCGTGCAGTCGGCGCTGCTTTCGGCAGCCCTTGCCGAAGAGATCGGCCTGCCGCGCAACCGCATCATCCTGTCGGCCAAGGTCAGCCAGGTGCAGGACCTGATCGCCGTCAATTCCATGCTTGCCGAACGCTCCAATCATGCGCTGCATCTCGGCCTGACTGAAGCCGGCATGGGCACCAAGGGTATCGTCGCCTCGTCGGCGGCGATGGGCTTCGTGCTGCAGCACGGCATCGGCGATACGATTCGCGTGTCGCTGACGCCGGAGCCGAACGGCGACCGCACGCGCGAAGTCCAGGTGGCGCAGGAAATCCTGCAGGTCATGGGCTTCCGCCAGTTCATACCCGTCGTTGCGGCCTGTCCGGGCTGCGGACGCACGACGTCGACGGTGTTCCAGGAGCTCGCCCAGAACATCCAGAACGATATCCGCAAGAACATGCCGGTCTGGCGCGAGAAATATCCCGGCGTCGAGGCACTGAACGTCGCCGTCATGGGCTGCATCGTCAATGGGCCGGGCGAAAGCAAACATGCCGATATCGGCATTTCGCTTCCGGGTACCGGCGAGACGCCAGCGGCCCCCGTCTTCATCGACGGCCGGAAGGCGTTGACGCTGCGTGGTCCCAATATCGCCGCCGACTTCGAAGCGCTTGTCGTCGACTATATCGAGAAGCGTTTCGGCCAGCGGACGGCGGCGGAATGAGCGCCCGCAAGTTCGCATGAGCCGGTACTGGTCGCCAATCGTCAGCAAGCTTCGGCCCTATGTCGCGGGCGAGCAGCCCCGCATCCCGAACATGGTCAAGCTCAATACCAACGAGAGCCCTTACGGGCCGTCTCCGAAGGCGCTCGAGGCGATCAGGGAAGCGGCGGACGATCGTCTGCGGCTCTATCCCGATCCCTCCGCCATGGAATTGCGCGGGACGATCGCGGCCCATTTCGGCCTGACGGCGGAAGAGGTATTCGTCGGCAATGGCTCCGACGAGGTTCTTGCGCATGTGTTTCAGGCGCTGCTGAAACATGAGCGGCCGCTTCTCTACCCCGATGTGACCTATGCCTTCTATTCGACCTATAGCCTGCTATACGGCGTCGAAGCGATCGAGGTGCCTGTTGATGATGGGTTCCGCATCCGGTTGGAAGATTACGACAGACCATGCGGCGCGATCATCATCCCCAATCCGAATGCACCGACCGGTATCGGCCTGCCGCTTGCCGGTATCGAAGCACTTCTTGCCGCCCATCCGGATGCGGTCGTCGTCATAGACGAGGCTTATGTCGATTTCGGCGGTGAAAGCGCCATCCCGCTGATATCCACGCATCCCAATCTGCTGGTAATCCAGACCTTGTCGAAATCCCGTTCGCTTGCAGGTCTGCGCATCGGCTTCGCGCTGGGACAGCGGCCGCTGATCGAGGCGCTGGAGCGGGTCAAGGACAGTTTCAATTCCTATCCGCTCGATCGTCTGGCGCAGCTTGCCGCGACGGCGGCGATCAAGGACGAGGCGTGGTTCGAGACATGCCGGAGGAAAATCATCGCCAGCCGGGAAAGCCTCGGTTCTGAACTTGAAGCTTTGGGTTTCGAGGTCTTGCCGTCGCAGGCGAATTTCGTTTTCGCGAGGCACGAAAGCCGTTCGGGAGCAGCGCTTCAAGCCGCCCTGCGGGAGCGCGGCATTCTCGTCCGGCATTTTGCCAAGCCGCGTATTTCGGACTTCCTGCGTATCAGCATCGGCGCGGACGAGGAGTGTGCCCGTCTGGTTTCCGCCCTCGAGGAGATATTTGCCGCCTGACCAGGAAAGGCTCTAGTTCTTCCGGTCGGCGATGAAATGCGCCGCGGCGGTAAGGGTCGAGGCGCGGGCGCCATAGGGGGCCAGCAGCGCCTCGGCATCGCGGACATGCTCACGGAGCTGGACCTCGGCCCATTCCATGCCGCGCAGGGCCACCAGCGTTCCCTTGCCGCGGGCCGCATCCTTGCCGGTTGCCTTGCCCATGGTCGCCGCATCCGAGGTCAGATCGAGAATGTCGTCGGCAAGCTGGAAGGCAAGGCCGATCTTTTCGCCGAAGGCGCGCAGCCGGCGGCGATCTTCCGGCAGGCTTGCCGAGATGACGGCGCCGGCTTCGCAGGCGAAGCGGATCAGCGCGCCCGTTTTCATCGCCTGCAGCCGGATGATGCCGGCCTCGTCAGGGACCTGCCTTTCCGCCGCGAGATCGAGCGCCTGGCCGCCGGCCATGCCGCCGAGACCGGCTGCGCGGGCAAGGGCCAGCACAAGCGATGCCTTGCTCGAATCGGGAAGGGTCGTTTCCGGCGCGGCGATGATGTCGAAGGCATAGGTCAGCAGGCTGTCACCCGCGAGGATTGCCGTCGCTTCGTCGAATTTTATGTGCACCGTCGGTTTACCGCGGCGCAGGTCGTCATCGTCCATGGCCGGCAAGTCGTCATGTACGAGAGAATAGCAGTGGACACATTCGAGTGCGGCGCCGACGCGAAGTGCCGCCTCAGCGTCGCCGCCGAGAAGGGCTGCACTTTCGACGACGAGAAACGGGCGCAGCCGCTTGCCGCCGTTCAACACGGCATAGTGCATGGCATCGCGCAGCGTCTCGGGCCTGGCGATTTCATCGGAAAGAGCATTTGGTGAAAGCAATGCGTCAAGCAGCGCCTCGATCTCGCGGGCGTTGTTCTTCAGCCTCGTCTCGAAAGTGTCCCGGTTCGCGTCCATGGGCGCTGTTTGGCATGAGCGCCCCCGGGCTTGCAACGGAATTGTCGATGGCGGCAGCAAGATTCGCCACGCACTCTGGCATAAGCTCTGCACAGGCGTTATGAGAACGACAGGAGCGAAATCGGACTGGGGACATTGGATATAGCGCCAGAGAGAGAGGACAGCGTCGACATGCCGGCTCGTCGGCGATGGTTCGAAGACCGGCGTGTGTTGAAACGCATTGTTCTCGCCGTGCTGATCGTGCTGATCCTTCCCTATGCGCTGATCTTTTTCTATCTGCTGCCCTTTATTCACCCCGTCTCGACGCTGATGCTGCGCGATCTCGTGCTGCTGCGTGGTTACGACAGGCAGTGGGTGTCGCTGGATAAAATCGCCCCGGTTGTGGTGCAGTCGGTGATGATGTCGGAGGACGGGCAGTATTGCTTTCACGGCGGCGTCGACTGGGCGGAAATGCGCATGCTGGTCGAGGATACGCTGAAAGGCCAGGCGACGCGCGGCGGCAGCACCATCCCGATGCAGACGGCGAAGAACCTCTTCCTCTGGAACAGCCGCTCGTTCGTGCGCAAGGCGCTGGAACTTCCGCTCGCGGTGACCACGGATTTCGTCCTGTCGAAACGGCGGCTGATGGAAATCTATCTCAACATCGCCGAATGGGGTCCCGGCATCTACGGTATCGAGGCGGCGGCCCAGCATCATTTCAAGGTACCGGCCTCGAAGCTGACGCGGCGCCAGGCATCGCTGCTTGCCGTCTCGCTGCCAAACCCGATCGACCGCAATGCCGGCAAGCCCGGACGAGGCCTTCGCCGGCTCGCCGGCGTGATCGAGAGACGCGCACAAGGTTCGGGCGATTACATCAAGTGCATCTATGACTGAGATCAGAACTTGTCGCTAGAACAGGATGATTTTAGGCCGGGTCCGCCTAAAATCTGAATCCTGTTCTAAATTATATAGTTAGAGCGGCAAGTGTCATCTGACATTCTTGGTTCTGCCATATGGGCGAATGCAGTCCAACCAGAGCCCCCGAGTCGCCCATGACCATCACGACATTTTCGCCCGAGCTTCTCTTTTGTTCGAAGAGGCACAATCCAACCCCGCCCGCCCATCTCGGCAGCCGTTATCGCAAGGTCGGCGGCTTTCTGCCGGAAGCCGGCAACACCATCGTTTGCCATCTCGAAAAGGGCTCGCAGACGCAGTCAGTACTGATCGAGGCGCGTGAGAAATATCTGGCGATGCCCGAGGCTCCGCAGTTCCTCTTCACGCCGATTTCAAGCATTCACATGACGCTTTTCGAAGGTGTCATCGAGACCAGGYGCCGCCAGGATTGCTGGCCGGGCGATCTCCCGCTCGATACGCCGATCGACGACATGACCGCGCTGATGGCGGCCAGGCTGGAAGGTTTCTCGATGTTCGACCCCTTCAAGGTCGCCATCGCCGAAGCGCGTCCGTCAGGCCTGCTCGTCGACGGGGCCACGGCGAACGACCGCAAGGTCATGCGCGCCTGGCGCAGCGCACTGGCCGATCTTCTCGGCTATCGCCAGCCGAACCATGAGGACTATAAGTTCCACATGACCTTCGCCTATGCGATCGAACGGCTGKAGGACGAAGCCTTGCCGCGCTGGCAGGCGATGCTCGATGACGTGGCCGACGATATCCGCCGCAAGGCCGCTGTTTTCGAGCTGACACCGCCGGCATTCTGCATGTTCGAGGATATGAACCATTTCCACGAATTGCTGATCTTCGATTTCGAAGCCTGAACGGGAGAGCCTGATGGACAAACCGACGCTTTACATCGCCAACAAGAACTATTCCTCCTGGTCGTTCCGGCCGTGGATGGCGCTGACGGCTGCCGGAATCGATTTCGAGGAGGTCTTGATCCCCTTCGACGATGCGGGTGGCAATCCCAATATCAAGGCGGTATCGCCGACCGGGCGGGTGCCGCTTCTCAAGCACGGCGCATTGAAGATCTGAGAATCGCTGGCGATCATCGAATATGTCGCCGAACTTTATCCGGACGCCGGCCTTCTGCCGAGGGATCGGGCCGAGCGGGCGCTCGCCCGCTCGGTTTCGATGGAAATGCTCTCGAGCTTTCGGGCGCTGTGCAGCGCCTGCCCGATGAATATCCGCCGGACGAAGGGCAAGATCGCGTTGCCGGATGGTGTCGACGCCGATATCAGCCGCATCGAGACGATCTGGCGCGACCTCCTGCAGCAATCCGGCGGACCGTTTCTCTTTGGCGCGTTCAGCGGGGCGGATGCGATGTTTGCGCCTGTCGTCAACCGGTTCGACATCTATGATCTCGTCAGCCGAAACGACATCCTGGCCTATATGGAGACCATGAAGGCGCATCCGGCCTGGCGGAAATGGGAAGAGGCGGCCCGCGCCGAGCCTTGGATCGTACCGGAGGACGAAGTCTGAGCCTGGAATCATCGGCTTCGCAAAAAATACGCATGGGGACTGGTCAAGGCCACCCCTTGCATGTATAAGCGCGCCAAATTCCGAAATCGCGACATGTCCGTTTCGGCCGCCAGTGTGGCCGTGGGAATGTTTTGCCCGCAAGTGGAGTAAGAGAAATGGCTGTACCGAAGAGAAAAACAAGCCCGTCCAAGCGCGGTATGCGCCGTTCGGCAGACGCCCTGAAGGCTCCGACCTACGTCGAAGACAAGAACTCCGGCGAACTGCGTCGCCCGCATCATATCGACCTGAAGACCGGTATGTATCGCGGCCGCCAGGTTCTGACGCCGAAGGAAAGCGCATAATTTCCCGATCCGGCTTGTCCGATCAAAGTTTTAAGGCCGGCGTCACGCCGGCCTTTTGCATTTCGACGATATAATATTTGCAATGACTTGCAGTCAGGCAACGGTTTGCGGCAGTATTCTTCCATGATGCGCTGGGAGATTGCAGATGATAGCCGCCATGCCCCTAATGATTATCCCGTTTATTCTTTACAATCTTGCGATGCTGGGCCTGATGGGCGATGGCGGCATTCCGGCACTGCAACATGATATCATCGTACTGTCGATGATCTCGGGCGCCATCTGGAGCATGGCGCTCGGCGATCTTTTCATCGTCATCGCACTTGTCGTGCTGTTTTTCGAAATCCTCAAAGCGACCAGAACCGGTCCCGGCAATCTCGTCAACCACATGCTGTCGATGCTGGTGTTCATCGCCTTCCTGGTTGAGTTTTTGCTCGTCCGGGATGCTGCGACGCAGGTGTTCTTCATTTTGATGACGATCGCTCTGATCGATGTCATCGGCGGTTTTGCCGTGTCGATCCGGAGCGCCGGGCGGGATGTCTCGATCGGATTATAGGTTGTCGAGCTTGTTCTGAAGAGCGCGGAGCTGTTCCTTCAGCTCGTCGATATCCTTGGCCTCGGCCTTGCGGCTTTCCTTGGCAGGCGGCGTCATGAAGGGCGAGAACATCTGCATCGCCTGCTGAAACAGCTCTGTGTTGCGGCGAACATGGTCCTCGACCATCTGCATCGGTAATTGCAGGTTCTTGCCGAGCGGCGTTTCGCCGAAAGCCCGGGTCACCTGCTCGCGCATCTGGGCCTGCTGTTCGGTGAAGGAGCGCATCGAATGTTCGAGAAAGCTCGGCACGACCATCTGCATCTGGTCGCCGTAATAGGTGATGAGCTGGCGCAGGAAGGAGATCGGGAGCAACGTGTTGCCGGTCTTCGATTCCTGTTCGAAGATGATCTGGGTCAGCACCGAATGGGTGATGTCATCTCCGCTTTTTGCATCTTGTACGGTAAATTCTTCGCCCTTCTTCACCATCTCCGCCAGGTCTTCCAGCGTCACGTAGGTGCTGGTGCCCGTGTTGTATAGGCGGCGATTGGCGTATTTCTTGATAACGATCTGACCCTCATGCTTCGCCATATCAGTCTCCTGAACCCCCGTCTGATTTATGGATATTCCTCCACTTGAGACTGTAAACGCAAAAGAAGGCCGGTGACAATCTCTTTGTGCGATGCGGCAAACCTTTCACAGAGCAGATGAATCGGGCTTTCGCGGAAGGCTGCCGGTCTTCGCGTTTGACTTGTGCTCCAAGCTTTGCCAGTTTCCACTTATGTAAGTGAGACGAAAACGAGGAGCGTCCCCATGAGCAATCCATCCATCGTCATCGCCAGCGCCGGGCGAACAGCAGTCGGCGCCTTCAATGGCGCTTTCGCGACGGTTCTCGCGCATGAGCTCGGGGCGGCCGTCGTCAAGGGTGCGCTCGAGCGCGCCGGCGTCGATCCCGGCGAGGTGGACGAGGTGATCCTCGGCCAGGTGCTTTCCGCCGGCGAGGGCCAGAACCCGGCCCGCCAGGCGGCGATGAAGGCCGGCATTCCGAAGGAAGCGACGGCCTGGGGCGTCAATCAGCTCTGCGGCTCGGGCCTGCGCGCGGTTGCGCTCGGCATGCAGCAGATCGCCACCGGCGACGCCAAGATCATCGTTGCCGGCGGCCAGGAATCCATGTCGATGGCCCCGCATGCCGCGCACTTACGCGGCGGCGTCAAGATGGGCGACATGAAGATGATCGACACGATGATCAAGGACGGCTTGACCGACGCTTTCCACGGCTACCACATGGGCATCACCGCCGAGAATGTTGCGCGCCAGTGGCAGCTTTCGCGCGATGACCAGGATAAATTCGCCGTCAGCTCGCAGAACAAGGCGGAGGCAGCGCAGAAGGCCGGTCGCTTCGTCGACGAGATCATCCCCTACGTCATCAAGACACGTAAGGGCGACGTTACGGTCGATGCCGACGAATATATCCGTCACGGCGCTACGCTGGAGGCGATGGGGAAATTGCGCCCGGCCTTCGACAAGGACGGCACGGTCACGGCCGCGAACGCGTCCGGCCTCAACGATGGCGCCGCTGTGGCGGTGCTGATGAGCGAAGCGGAGGCGGTCCGGCGCGGCATCCAGCCGCTCGCCCGCATCGTTTCCTGGGCAACGGCGGGTGTCGATCCGCAGATCATGGGCACTGGACCAATCCCGGCTTCGCGCAAGGCGCTCGAGAAGGCCGGCTGGTCGGTGAACGATCTCGATCTCGTCGAAGCCAACGAGGCCTTCGCGGCGCAAGCCTGCGCCGTCACCAAGGATCTCGGGTGGGATCCGTCGATCGTCAACGTCAACGGCGGGGCGATTGCGATCGGCCATCCGATCGGCGCCTCCGGCGCGCGCGTTCTCAACACGCTGCTGTTTGAAATGAAGCGCCGCGGCGCGAAGAAGGGTCTCGCAACGCTTTGCATCGGCGGCGGCATGGGTGTGGCCATGTGCTTTGAATCGCTTTAAATAGCATACGATCCATAATTGATTGAAAATCCCGCCATATGGCGGGGCGATAAACAAAAGGGGAGCGGAACATGAGCAGAGTGGCTTTGGTCACTGGGGGCACACGGGGCATCGGCGCGGCAATATCCATGGCACTGAAAAATGCCGGATACAGGGTCGCGGCCAGCTATGCGGGCAACGACGAGAAGGCCAATGCCTTCCACGACGTTACCGGCGTTCCGGTATTCAAATGGGATGTTTCGGATTACCTCGCCTGCGGCGAGGGAATTGCCAGGGTCGAAAGCGAGATCGGGCCGGTCGAAATCCTCGTCAACAATGCCGGCATCACCCGCGACGCGATGTTCCACAAGATGACGCAGCAGCAGTGGCACGAGGTGATCAATACCAACCTCACCGGCCTGTTCAACATGACGCATCAGGTCTGGACCGGCATGCGTGACCGCAGCTTCGGCCGTATCGTCAATATCTCATCGATCAACGGGCAGAAGGGCCAGATGGGCCAGGTGAACTATTCGGCGGCCAAGGCAGGCGATCTCGGCTTCACCAAGGCGCTGGCTCAGGAAGGCGCGAACAAGAACATCACCGTCAACGCCATTTGCCCCGGTTACATCGGAACGGAAATGGTGCTTGCCGTGCCGGAGAAGGTGCTGAACGAACGCATCATTCCGCAGATCCCCGTCGGTCGTCTCGGCGAACCGGAAGAGATCGCGCGCTGCGTTACCTTCCTCGTCTCCGACGATGCCGGCTTCATCACCGGTTCGACGCTGACGGCCAATGGCGGACAGTTCTTCGCCTAGACATTGCTTCTTCGAGTGAACAGTACGGATTAGATTCAAGGCAATGGCGCGTCCGGCAGGACGCGCCATTGCTGTTTATCGACGTCTCCCGGTGATGCCGGCGGCGATCTTGTGGCCGAAGTGGTGGTGCGTTTTCGGGAAGATCAAGAGCGGCGGTCGGTGTTCGGATGTCGATGTGTCCGAACTCTGGCCGGCACTTTGCGCAGCGAACGGTCTTCGCTGCTGAGGGCTGATATCGCGGTCGTCAGGAAAGCCGACGCGATGAGAACGACGATGAGAGAGTTCAAGAAAAATCTGGGTCACTGGGGGCGTTCCTTTCAACTGCGCTCGGCGGCTGTGCCTGCCGCTGCACTCGTGAAAGAAATATGTGCCTGCCCGTTGGGCGGTGGTAGATTTGACTTTCGCAACCGATTGTCAACGTCACGTTGACGAATGGGCCAGCAAAGAAAACGGGCGCCGAAGCGCCCGTTGGGAGTCCGAGATGCTTTTGCCGATCAGCAGCGGGCCTCGTAGCGGCGGCCGTAGCGGTCGCGATAGACGCAGTAGCCGCGGCGTTCGACCGAGTGACCGATCAGAGCGCCGGTCAGGCCACCGGCAACAGCGCCGACGGCTGCGCCGCCCCAGCTGTTGGTGACGACACCGCCGATGACCGCCCCGGTGCCGGCGCCGATCGCCGTGCCTTGTTCGGTCGCTGTGCAAGATGCGAGTGCGCCGACGAGCGCACCAATAAGAACAATCTTCTTCATCATGTCGTAACTCCCCAGGTTAGTTGGCCTTTAGACGCGGCCCATCAGTACAAGGATAATGATAATCACGAGAACTAGCCCCAAACCGCCAGAAGGTCCATAGCCCCAGCCACGGCTATAACCCCAATTCGGCAAGGCTCCGATCAAGAGCAGAATGAGGATAACAAGTAGTATTGTGCCAAGCATGGTGTGTTTCCTTCATTTCATCGGCAATTTGGATGGACGAGAAACACGCATTGGCGATTTTTGTTCCCGGTTGAGCTCCGAATTGTGAGGAGCCCTGATTCAGGGTTTAATTTCCGTCATTTCGGAAAATTTCCACTATGGTTAAAAAGACATGTAAATACAATATGTTGCGGTGAACAAAGAGGGAAAATCGAGATGTCGCCGATTCGTCAGCGATTCGTTCCGTGTTTGATCGGAGCCCCAATATGGGCCGCATTGACTTAACGCCGTCTGAATCCAGCTCTCGAAAGATTAATGCCGATGCGACGAGGCAGGGTAAAGGGATCTGCCATCGATCCGCATCTAGCACCCGGACCTGAAGCCGCTACCAGATGTGGCCGTGAACGAAAGGTGAAAATGGTGGAGTCAGCGATTCGTCTCCGATTCGTTCCGGCTTTGGTCGAGAGGTTAATTTCGGGCGGATTTTCGCCCGTTCAACATGGGGGCTGGAATCGTCACCCGCGACCTCGAAAATGCAAACGGGAGAGAGTCTCGCGATTCAGCATCTAGTGGGAAAAAGTGATTCAAAATCAATACTTAGCCGTGAACAAAAGCTGAATCAGCGGGAGTCAGCGATTCGTCGCTGATTCGTTCTCACGCTGTTCCGAATCGGAAATTCGGGCATTCCGCACGACTCGCAAAGGTCGTAATCCCCGAGGCATTTTGAAATCTGCCCTTGCGTTTGCGGCGGCAGCTGTCCATGTGTTCTCTGCTTCCATCCAGGAAGCAAGATTTTCCTGAGGCCACCCGCCTCATTTGCATGGACTCATGACTCTGACTTCGCAGCCGATGATTCTGAGCGGGCGCGGTGTGACCGCGGTGCTCGGGCCGACCAATACCGGCAAGACCCATTATGCCATCGAGCGCATGGTCGCGCACGGTACGGGCGTGATCGGCCTGCCGCTCAGGCTGCTGGCGCGCGAGGTCTATACGCGGGTGGTGGAGAAGGTCGGCGCGCAAAATGTGGCGCTGGTCACCGGCGAGGAAAAGATTTCGCCGCCCAATGCGCGTTTTTCCGTCTGCACCGTCGAAGCGATGCCGCGCGAGACCAAGGCCGCCTTCGTCGCGATCGACGAGGTGCAACTCGCCGGCGATCTCGAGCGTGGCCATATCTTCACCGACCGCATCCTGCATCTTCGCGGCCGCGAGGAAACGCTGTTGCTCGGCGCGGCGACAATGCGGCCGATCCTGCAACAGCTCCTGCCCGGTATCAATATCGTCGAGCGGCCGCGGCTTTCGCATCTTTTTTATGCCGGGCAGAAGAAGATCACCCGACTGCCGCAGCGCTCGGCCATCGTCGCCTTCTCCGCCGACGAGGTCTATGCCATCGCCGAGCTCATTCGCCGGCAGCGCGGCGGCGCGGCCGTCGTGCTCGGTGCACTCAGCCCGCGCACCCGCAATGCGCAGGTGGCGCTCTATCAGGCGGGCGACGTCGAATATCTGGTGGCGACCGATGCGATCGGCATGGGCCTCAACCTCGATGTCGATCACGTCGCCTTTGCCCAGGACCGGAAATTCGACGGTTACCAGTTCCGCAATCTCAATCCGGGCGAACTCGGCCAGGTCGCCGGGCGTGCCGGGCGGCACGTGCGAGACGGGACCTTTGGCGTCACCGGACAGGTCTCGCCTTTTGACGAGGAGCTGGTGCAGCGCATCGAGGGGCACGAATTCGACAACGTCAAGGTTTTGCAGTGGCGGACGACGGAGATGGACTTCTCCTCGATCGCATCGCTGCGCGCCAGCCTTGAGGCGGCACCGCGCGTGCCGGGGCTGACACGGGCGCTGCCTGCAGTCGACCAGCAGGCGCTGGAACAGCTTTCGCGTTATCCCGAGGTCATCGATCTTGCTGACAGGCCGGCGCGCGTCGAAAAACTCTGGGAGGCTTGCGCGCTTCCCGACTATCGGCGTATCACCCCAGCACAACATGCCGATCTTATCTCGACCCTCTTTTCCGATCTCGTCCGCTATGGCACGGTGAACGAGCAGTTTCTCGCGGAGCAGGTTCATCGCTCCGATCGAACAGATGGCGAAATTGACACGCTTTCGGCGCGAATCGCGCAGATAAGGACCTGGACCTACGTTTCGAATCGGCCCGGTTGGCTTGCCGATCCGACACACTGGCAGGAAAAGACGCGGGAAATCGAAGATCGATTGTCCGACGCGTTACATGAAAGGTTGACGAAACGCTTTGTTGATCGCAGGACATCTGTGCTCATGAAGCGCCTGAGAGAGAATGCGATGCTGGAAGCTGAAATCAGTGTGAATGGCGATGTCTTCGTTGAAGGACATCATGTAGGGCAATTGAGCGGATTCCGCTTCACGCCGGTGGCGGGAACGGACGGACCGGATGCCAAGGCGGTTCAGGCTGCGTCGCAGAAGGCGCTCGGGCTCGAGTTCGAAGCCCGCGCGGCCCGGATGCATGCCGCCGGCAACAGCGATCTGGCGATCGGCTCGGATGGTTTGATCCGGTGGCTGGGCGATCCGGTGGCGCGGCTTTCGGGCAGCGATCACATCATGCGTCCGCGCGTGATCCTGCTGGCTGACGAGCAACTGACGGGCAATGCCCGCGATCACGTCGCCGCCCGCATCGAGCGCTTCGTCAATCATCATATCAGCACGGTGCTGAAGCCGCTCGACGACCTGTCGCGCGCCGAGGACCTGCAGGGTCTCGCCAAGGGGCTTGCCTTCCAGCTCGTCGAGAACCTCGGGGTGCTCTTCCGCCGCGACGTGACCGAGGAGGTGAAGTCGCTGGACCAGGAGGCCCGTGCTTCCATGCGCCGCTACGGCGTGCGTTTCGGCGCCTATCATATCTTCGTTCCCGCACTTCTGAAGCCGGCGCCGGCCGAGCTCATCACGCTGCTCTGGGCGTTGAAGAATGACGGTTTGGACAAGCCGGGCTACGGCGATCTCATTCCCGTGCTTGCCGCTGGCCGCACCTCCGTGGTCACCGATCCGAGCTTCGAGCGGATGTTCTACAAGCTGGCCGGCTTCCGTTTCCTCGGCAAGCGTGCCGTGCGCATCGACATCCTGGAACGGCTTGCCGATATCATCCGTCCGTTGCTGCAGTGGAAGCCTGGTCAAAACAACCGTCCGGAGGGCGCCTATGACGGCCGTCGCTTCACGACGACGACGGCGATGCTGTCGATCCTCGGTGCGACACTCGAAGACATGGAAGAAATCCTCAAGGGTCTTGGCTATCGCGCCGATGCCGTGAAGGCGGAAGAAGCATCAGTCCATCTTGCGACGCAGGATGCAGCCTCAACGCCTGCCGCCAGCGCGCAAACGCCCGTGGAAGAGACAGCCGAAAAGGCCGACCACGACGATGCCGACGGCGCCGCGGAAGAGACTGCTGCCGAGCCATCCGCAACCGAGGCGGCTTCGGCAGTCGCCGATGCGCCCGTGACGGAAGCTGTCGAAACCGCCGCTCCGGCCGAACCGATCGAGACATCCACTCCTGCGGAAGCCTCAGCTGCCGAAGAAACCTCCGCTCCTGCGGAAGCGGTATCGGCTCCCGAGGAAGCGGAAGCCGGCGAGCCGGTAGAACCGAAGCCGGTTCTTCTGTGGCGTCTCGGCGGTCGCAACGACAATCAGCGCCAGGCGCGCGGCGGGCATGGCGAACGCCGTGGCGGCCAGGGCCCGGAGCGCGGTCAAAACCAGGAGCGCGGCGACCGCAATCGCCGGCCGGGCGGCGGTGAAGGCGGCGAGGGCAATCGCGGTGGCGACGGCCGCGACAACAATCGCCAGAACCGGGGCAAGGACGGCGCCGGTCGCGATGGCGGCCGACCACAGCAGGCAAGAGGCGATCGCAATAATCAACCACGGGGTGACCAGCCGCGCGGTGACCGGCAGGATCGTGGCGATCGCAAGGATCGCGGCGAGCGTAACGATCGTAACGACCGCAATAACAATCGTGGCGGCTCACAGCCGCTGCGCTTCGAGGCTAAGCCGCCGCGCAAGGAGAAGCCGATCGATCCGGATTCGCCTTTCGCCAAGCTCGCAGCTCTCAAGGAGCAGATGAAGAAGTAATCATGAGCGGGGAGACACAGCCGACAAGCGGTTCGCGCCAGCGCATCGACAAGTGGCTGTTCTTCGCGCGCATGGCGAAGTCGCGCTCGTTGGCGCAGAGCCATATCCAATCGGGCCATGTGCGCATCAACGGCGAGCGTTGCAACCATCCGAGCCAGATGGTCAAGCCGGGCGACCGTATCGAGCTCAAGCTGGAGCGGCGCGATGTCGTTCTCGTCGTGCGCCTTGCCGGCGAGCGGCGGGGGCCTTACGAGGAGGCGCGCCTGCTCTACGACGACCAATCCCCGCCGCCCGATGAGGCAAAACGTCTCACGCCCTATGAGCAGGCGATCCGGGCGACCGGCGCCGGCCGTCCGACCAAAAAGGAAAGACGTGCAATCGACAGGCTGATGTCGGACGAGGATTAGAAAACTCTGTCTGCGGCGGCGGTTTTTGCAGATCGTTTATCCTTGAAATCCGGCGCTAAAGCCGATACGTCACTGACAACCTGCCGGAAGCGTGCTTGCCTCCCAAGCCTGCTCACGCTTTTCCTCCGGCACGGGGATAGGCGCGACGTTCCAGGTTGCCCGGCCCCATCCGCATGGAAATCCTGGAGTTCTTCATGACCTATGTCGTGACCGACAATTGCATCAAGTGCAAATACACCGATTGCGTGGAAGTCTGCCCTGTCGACTGCTTCTACGAGGGCGAGAATTTCCTCGTCATCCATCCTGACGAATGCATCGATTGCGGCGTCTGCGAACCGGAATGTCCCGCCGAGGCGATCAAGCCCGATACCGAGCCGGGCCTCGACAAATGGCTGAAGATCAACACCGAATATGCCACGATCTGGCCGAATATCACGGTCAAGAAGGACCCATTGCCTGAGGCCAAGGAAATGGATGGCGAGACCGGAAAATTCGAGAAATATTTCTCCGACAAACCCGGTTCCGGCGATTGAGACAGTGCCCACATTCGGCCTCCGGATTCGGGCGACCGTAGGTCAAAACGTTTTAAAAGCTGCGTGAGGCATATGGGTGACATGTGTTGCCCGCATGACTCAAGCGAAGCAAATTATTGATTTCCTCATATTTTTATGATAGGTTTCGGCTACTGTTCCATTTGTGGCATGACGCATGCCCAAAACCATCACGAAAGCAAAACAAATCCGTACACGGTTTCCGTGACATATCAACGCTTTGAGCGCCGGGTCCCAAGATCGAGCGCAAGAAGTCTTTGCTTTTGCCCGATGGGACCAGAGTGAAGTCACCCGACGGATACTACCGTCTCACCCGGGCCTGACTGACCCGGCTCCGGCCGCCGCCGGAAGCGTAACAGGGAGTTTTTGAATAGAATGACGACTCAGCAGAAAAAGCCTTCTACAGCACGTCACGGCTTCAAGACCGGTGAATCGATCGTCTACCCCGCTCATGGCGTCGGTACCATCACCGCTATCGAAGAGCAAGAAGTTGCCGGCATGAAGCTCGAACTTTTCGTTATCGATTTCGAGAAGGACAAGATGCGTCTCAAGGTTCCGGTCGCCAAGGCCATGAGCATCGGTATGCGCAAGCTTTCGGAAACGGATTTCGTCGAGCGTGCTTTGAAGGTTGTGCAGGGCAAGGCGCGCGTCAAGCGCACTATGTGGTCCCGCCGCGCCCAGGAATATGATGCCAAGATCAATTCCGGCGACCTGATTTCCATCGCTGAAGTCGTGCGCGATCTCTATCGTGCCGAGAACCAGCCCGAACAGTCCTATTCCGAGCGCCAGCTTTATGAGGCTGCGCTCGACCGCATGGCGCGCGAAATCGCCGCCGTCAACAAGATGTCGGAAACCGAAGCCGTCCGCCTCGTCGAGACCAATCTCAACAAGGGTCCGAAGCGCGGCAAGGCGATCGAAGAAGACGATTCACAGGACGAAGCTGCATAAAGCGACCCTGTTTATCTATCAAAAAACCCGGCCTTCGCGCCGGGTTTTTTTATTGGAACTTTTTCCCGACTGCCGCGTTTAACACACGTAATTGCGGACTGCTCGTCGGGCAATGCCTCAGCGAGCGAACTGCTATTCCGTCAATGTTCGATGAGGAGCGGATCATGCCTTTTCTATATTGCCCATCCGGCAAGGTGAAGAAACAGGTCCAGCCCAGCCGTCTTACCGGCACATGATGAGAAATAGGGCCTCCCCCTGAAAAGTCCAGGGGCGAGGCTTTTATGCATTCAGAACACCATTCAATCCGGACAGCGATGTTCCGGAAGATGAGTTTTATTGTTCATTTCAGGGCGAGAGGCCTGTTTCGGGAGATCGAAATGAAGAACATGTCTGCAGATCGGCGCATGATCAAAATCGCGATGGCCGCCCCTTATCTCGCCCGTCAGGAAGAGCACGATCTCGCCACCCGTTGGAAGGATCACGACGACCGCGGCGCGCGCAACCAGATCGCCATGGCCCATATGCGCCTCGTCATATCCATGGCCGGCAAATTCCGCAATTTCGGCCTGCCGATGAGCGATCTGGTGCAGGAGGGCTATGTTGGCCTGCTGGAAGCGGCCGCTCGCTTCGAGCCGGAGCGCGACGTGCGCTTTTCGACTTATGCAAGCTGGTGGATCAGGGCTTCGATCCAGGACTATATTTTGCGCAACTGGTCGATCGTGCGCGGCGGTACGAGTTCGGCGCAGAAGGCGCTGTTCTTCAATCTGCGCCGTCTTCGCGCCAAGCTCGCCAAGGGCGACACGCAGCTGACGCTGCAATCCATTCACCAGGAAATCGCCGCGGCCCTCGGCGTCAGCCTCTCCGATGTGCAAACGATGGATGCCAGGCTTTCCGGCAACGACGCTTCGCTGCAGGCGCCTTCGGTCTCCGGCGATGCCGAGAGCGCGGAGAAGATGGACTTCCTCGTCAGCGACGATCCCCTGCCGGACGAGCAGGTGTCCAACATGATCGACGGCGAGCGCCGCCGCGTCTGGCTCGCCTCGGCGCTGAAACATCTCAACGAACGCGAGATGAAGATCATCAGCGCCCGGCGTCTGGCGGAAGACGGCGCCACGCTTGAAGAACTCGGTGCCGATCTCGGTATTTCCAAGGAACGTGTGCGTCAGATCGAAAGCCGGGCGATGGAGAAGCTTCGCAGCGCGCTCGTCAGCGCCGATCCGCATATGGCGGCCTACGCCTGACCTAAAGCGCGTCGTTATCGCAAAACCGCTGCACTGTTTTGCGCGACATATCCCCTCCAGCAGCACAGACTGGCCCGGCGCAAGCCGGGCCTTTTTTATTCTGCGATGATCTTGACGCGATCGCCTGTGGAAACGGCTGCACCCGTGGGCAGGGCGTTGATGAGCTTGAAGAGATCGAGCTTGCGGTCTGTGCCCATCATGCGGGCGGCGAGCGTCGAGATGTTCTCACCCGGCCGGACGGTGACCACGCGGATGCGCAGCGGCTTCAGTGAGGCTGCCTCTGCCGGCGTCATGCGGCGGAAACTCGCGCGCAAGACATTGGCCGTTGGCTCAAGGGCGTCGCTGCCTTTCGGCACGGCGGTCAGGAAACGGAAGATCTGCGAATTGTTGCGGATCACGGTGACATCGAAATCCCAGCGGTCGGCGCTGGCGCGCGCGGTGGCTGCTTCCATGCCGTTGATGGTGATCGGCTGGATGGTCGACGGGTCGAGGCCGGTCACCCAGCCGCTGGAGATATAGTTGGTGAGGCTCTGGTTCTGATTGTCGGCGACGCCGTCGAAGCGGACGGCGATGTCGTTCGGGCCGGTGGCCATCACGGCCTCGACCTTGTTGTCGATGTGGAAATCCGGCGGCACGTCGAAGCGGATGCCGAGGCCGCCATGCAGGAAGGTCTGGCCGCGCACATAGCCTTCTTCCGGGCTGTCGCCGTAGAGCAGTCCGTCTATGCCGTCGAGATAATAATCACGGCCCTTGTCGCCGACCGAGCCTTCCTGGCCGAAGGCGCGGGCGTGGGTGCGGGCAAGCTCTATGCGTTGCGCCGAATTCGGATGGCTCGACAGGAAGTCGAGGCTCTGGTCGGCTTCGGGATCAACCGACATGAAGCGACTGTAAGCGGCCATCGAATCGAGGAAACGGGCGGCGGAATAGGGGTCGTAGCCGGCTTCGCCGAGCATGCGCACACCGATGACATCGGCCTGCAATTCCTGTTGGCGGGAGAAGGCGGCGAGCCGCAGCTTGCCGCGGGCAAGCGCCTGCTTGCCGGCGATGTCGCTGGAAAGGACTTCGGCGACGACGCGGCTGGCGATGACCTCAGCCTCTTCGCGCTTCTGCCGCTCGATGCCGTGGTTTGCGGTCACGTGGCCCATTTCGTGCGACAGCACGGCGGCGACTTCCGAGGCGTCGTTGGCAAGGGCGAGCAGGCCGCGGGTGACGTAGAGATAACCGCCCGGCAGCGCGAAGGCGTTGATCGCCGGCGAATTCAGGATGGTGATGCGGTAGGACTGGCTCGGATTTTCCGACACCGCCGTCAGCGCGCCGGCGATGCGGGCGACGAGACGCTCGGTCTTGGCGTCCTTGTATTCGCCGCCGTAGCTTGCCACGATGCGCGGATGCTCACGAGCGCCCATCGCCGCGCGCGGATCGTTCTTCTGCACCTCGTCGACGATCTGCGGATTGGAAGAAGGCGAAACACTCGGCTGATAGGATTGATCGATCAGCGTTTGGCAGCCGTTCAGCGCCATTGCGACGGCCGAAAGCAGCATCAGGCGACGGGCGAAACGCTGCGGCGCGGAGATGCCATCACTGGAAAGCGCGGGCGATTTCCACGTCGTCAAGCTGTCCAGTCTGTTTCTCCGCATCATGTCGCTGTTTTGCCGGTTTGCCGCAGATTCGGACCGACCATGGCAAAGGGAATTCAACAGGTGCGCACCCCTGATCTCGCACTGCACAATCGGCCGATACAAGTCCTTGCTGTAGCTGATTTACGCATCGGTTGCATAGCGAGACTCTGTTTAAATGTGGCGCCGTTGCATTTTGGCAAGCCTCAGGCATTAAGGCCTCCCTTCGCTCGGATGAAATTATGGCGAAAGTTCCGTCACAAAGCGGAGATTCGTCGGCGGCGCGGAAAAAGAACGGCCCGATTGAAGCAACCGGCTCGATAGCGACGGTCCTGCGGGAAAATTGCAACCCGTGATATGTCCATCGAGAGAAGGAGCGCCTTCTGATGAAGCATTCTCTCGCTGTCGTGATTCGACTATTCCGCAGCTTCCGCCGCCGTCGGTTGCGGCTTCGTCGTCTCGCCGGCGCGGGGCAGTTGCACAGGCTTCAGCATGATGGCGGCCGCAAGGCCGATCAAAGCAATGGCGCAGGAGGTCATGAACAGCGGCGAGAAAGCGGCGGCATAGGTATCGGCGACGGCCTGGCGGCTCGCTTCGGGAAGGGCGGCCATCATTTTCGGCGTCAGCTGCTTGATATCGGCGACGCCGGGAATGGAGACGCCGACCTTGCCGAGCTCAGAGGCGATGATGGCGCCGTAGATGGAAATGGCGATCGAGGCGCCGCCCATGCGCGACAGCGTCACCGAGCCGGTGGCGGCGCCGACGTCGCGGGCGGGTGCGGCATTCTGTACGCCGATGATGGGAACCTGCTGGGCAAGGCCGATGCCGATGCCGTGCAGCATCATGATCGCGCCGATGAAGGCGATCGGCGTTCCGGCGTGGATCTGCGACATCAGCGCAAAGGCGGTGGCGCTGCAGGTGAGGCTTGCGATGGCGAAGGGTTTGTAACGCCCCGTCTTCGAGATGATGCGGCCTGCGGAAAGCGACCCACAGACGAGGCCGCCGGTCAGAAGGATGAAGAGCAGGCCGGCGGCAGACGGCGAAAGGCCGGTCGTGGTCTGCAGGAAGAGCGCGAGATAATTGACCATGCCGATGGCGATGGCGCCGCCCATGATCGAGATCACCAGAAGCAGGCTGAAGGTCGAATTGCGAAACAGCTGCAGGGGAACGATCGGTTCCGGCGCGCGGCGCTCGACGAACACCCAGGTGACGGCGCAGACGACGCCGAAGGCGACGATGCCGATGCTCTCAGGCGAGAGCAATGCGCCGAACAATTCGCTGCTGTCGGTGGCAAGCACGATGCTTGTCGTCGTCATGGCAAGCAGGAGCGCACCGGCATAATCGATCTTGGGGCGGCGATGCGGTTTGCGGTACGGCAGCATGAAGGCAAGGCCGATGAGCACGACGAAGCCGATCGGCACGTTGACGAGGAAGATCGAGCGCCAGCCGAAGAGATCGCTCATCGTGCCGCCGAGCACGGGGCCGATCGCGCCCGATGCCATCAGCACAAGGCTGGAATAGCTTTGGTAGCGAGCCCGCTCGCGCGGCTCGAACAGGTCGGCGTTGACGGCGAAGATCGACACCATGATGCCGCCGCCGCCAAGGCCCTGCAGCACGCGGGCGGCGATCAGCGTGTCCATCGAGACCGCCAGGCCGCAGACTGTCGATCCGACGGTGAAGATCATGATCGCCGTCATCATCACGTATTTGCGGCCGAACAGATCGCCGAGCTTGCCGTAGACCGGCATGACGGCACTCAGCGACAGGAGATAGGCCGAGCCGATCCAGCCGAAGCGCTCGAGATGGCCGAATTCGCCGACGATCGTCGGCAGAGCCGTGGAGACGATCTGATTATCGAGCGTCGCCATGAACATGGCCGTCATCAGGAAGAAGAAGAGAATAAGCCGGCGACGAGGATCCGTCACGAGCGGCGCAGGCGCGAGTTGCATGTCCATGGGAGGCATCGTTCCGGGTTGATGCACTTTTATGTGCTAACAGCATATAGTTGTCAATGGCACATTAATGACATCGGCATATTCAATTTTTGAATCGGCTCTGTTATGGTCCTGTGATGAGTGAAATCCTGACCAAGACCCTTTCTGCGGAGCCGGCCGAGCCGGATCGTGAAAACGTGCCGCGTATCGGCCGGAGCATGGCGCGCATGCGGCTGATGACCGGGCGGCGGCTGATCGGCCGGCTGGCGATCCAGAGTGCTGCACCAGGCCTTGAGCTTTCGCATCTCGACGTGCTCGATGCCGTGCGCAGGGCGCAGCCTGCCGGCGAGGTCACCGTTGGGATGATCGCGGAGATGCTGCGCATTGATCCGTCACGGGCAAGCCGGGTGGTGGCCGACATGGTCGGGCGCAACGTGCTGCGCCGCGAGGCCTCGCAGGCCGATGCGCGGCGGATCGTCGTCGTCATGACCGAGGTCGGGCAAGACCTGCTCGCCGAGATCGTCGCGCAGAAGCTTGCGATCATTTCCGAGATCGTTTCCGACTGGCCGCAGGAAGATGTCGAGCGCTTCGCAGCGCTTTTCGAGCGCTTCATCGGCGGTTACGAGGCGGTTTTCCTGTCGCGCGACAAGGATACACCGGGCTAGGCGGCGGTTCAAAGTGATCGAGCGTCCTATTGGTGTTGGACGCGAGGCGCTTTCAGGCAAGCGGCGCCCCTTCCCCTCGACCCCCCGTTTGCGCTAAGGGCAATGCCCATGAGCCAATCCACCTTCACCATTCTGCTTGGCGGCGAACTCAGCCTGACGGAGCGCCTGCGCGATGCCATCGCCGACAGCCGCTTCATTGCGGCCGACGGCGGCATGCGGCATGCGGCAGCACTCGGTATTACGCCGGAACTCTGGGTCGGTGATTTCGATTCGACGCCTGATGATCTCGCCGATGCATTTCCCGATGTGCCGAAACAGCCTTATCCGGCAGCGAAGGCGGCGACGGACGGCGAGATCGCAGTGGCGGAAGCAATCGCGCGCGGCGGGCAGCGGCTCATCCTCGCCGGCGCGCTCGGCGGCGAACGTTCCGATCACGCGCTTCAGCATCTGCTGTCGGCCGTCAGCCTGGCGGAAGAGGGTTTCGACCTGCTGCTGACCTCGGGCAAGGAAGAGGCCGTGCCGCTGGTTGCCGGTACGATCGAACTCGACCTTCCCAAAGGCAGCCTGTTTTCCGTGCCCGGATTCAGCGAGCTGAGAGGGCTTTCCATCGAGAATGCGCGTTATCCGCTCACGGATTTCCATCTGCCTTTCGGCTCGTCGCGCACCATTTCCAATGTTGCGGAAGGCACCGTTCGCTTTTCGCTCGGCAGCGGCCGGGCAATCGTGCTCGCCCGGCCCTATGATCTTTCCGGAGTCTGATTTTTGGCCCCTCCCATTCTGAAACTCGACGATATCTTCCTGAGCTTCGGCGGCGCACCGCTTCTGGCGGGTGCTGGCTTGCAGATCGAGCCCGGTGACAAAATCTGTCTCGTCGGGCGCAACGGTTCGGGAAAATCGACACTGCTGAAAATTGCCGCCGGCCTGGTCGAGGCGCAGTCCGGCGAGGTTTTCCGCCATCCGTCCTCGACAGTGCGCTATCTCGAACAGGCGCCGGATTTTGCCGGCTTCAAGACGGTGCAGGCCTATGCCGAGGCCGGCCTCGGGCCAGGTGATGACCCCTATCGTGTCACCTATCTGCTGTCGCATCTCGGGCTGACCGGGGATGAAGACCCCAAAATGCTGTCCGGTGGCGAATCGCGGCGCGCAGCCCTTGCCCGGGTTATGGCACCCGAGCCGGACATCCTCCTGCTCGACGAACCGACCAACCATCTCGACCTGCCGACCATCGAATGGCTGGAAGGCGAGCTGCAAAAGACGCGCAGCGCCTTGGTGCTGATCTCGCACGACCGGCGTTTCCTCGAAAAGGTCTCGACGGCAACCGTCTGGCTCGACCGTGGCACCTCGCGCCGGCTCGACAGAGGCTTTGCACATTTCGAAGCCTGGCGCGACCAGGTGCTGGAGGCCGAGGAACTGGAGCAGCACAAGCTCGGCAAGTCGATCGAGCGCGAGGAGCACTGGCTGCGCTACGGCGTCACGGCGCGGCGCAAGCGCAACATGCGCCGTCTTGGCGAGCTGCAGACGATGCGCTCGAACTATCGCGGCCACAAGGGGCCGCAGGGCACAGTGCAGGCGACGGTTTCGGACGCGCAGGAATCCGGCAGGCTGGTGATCGAGGCCGACAAGATCACCAAGAGCTTCGGCGAGCGGGCAATCGTCACGCCGTTTTCGATCCGCGTGCATCGCGGCGACTGCATTGGTCTGGTCGGACCGAACGGCGCCGGCAAGACGACGCTGCTGAAGATGTTGACCGGGCAGCTTTCGCCGGATAGCGGCATCGTCAAGCTCGGCACCAATCTGGAGATCGCGACGCTCGACCAGAAACGCGAGGATCTCGATCCCGAGGATACGCTTGCCAACTATCTGACGGACGGGCGCGGCGAAAACCTGCTCGTCAACGGCGAACAGCGCCATGTCACCGGCTACATGAAGGAATTTCTGTTCCAGCCGGAACAGGCGCGTACACCGATCAGAAATCTCTCCGGCGGCGAACGCGCCCGGCTGATGCTGGCGCGCATCCTTTCGCGCCCGACAAACCTTTTGATCCTCGACGAACCGACCAACGATCTCGATATCGAAACGCTCGATCTCCTGCAGGAGGTCGTCGCCGGCTTTCCCGGCACCGTCATTCTCGTCAGCCACGACCGCGATTTCCTTGACCGCACCGTGACCTCGACGATCGCACCCGCCGTGCCGGATGCGCCTGATGGTCGCTGGATCGAATATGCCGGCGGCTACTCGGATATGCTTGTACAGCGCAAGGGCGCGCTCGAGGAGCGTAAAAAGGCCGAGAAGGCGGCGGAGAAGCCGAAGACGCAGCAAGCAACAGCTTCAGGCAGCACGAAGGTCAAGCTCTCCTTCAAGCAGAAATTCGCACTGGAAAACCTGCCAAAGGAAATGGCGAAGGCCGAGGCCGAAATCGCCAAGCGCGAACAGGTGATGGCAGATCCCAATCTTTTCACGCGCGATCCTGCAGCCTTCAACCGGCTTGCCGGCGAGATGGAAAAACTGCGCGCCAGCCTGACTGACATGGAAGAGGAGTGGCTGGAGCTCGAAATGCTGCGGGAAGAGCTGGAAGGCTGAGATCTTCTCGAGGCCGAAGGCTCACTTTTCCTTGATTCGTCAGTGTGTCGTCCTGCGGCATAAGGTGCCGTCCGGCAGCCGGGGATATTGCCGATCGCAATGGCGACAAGGAAAAGTCATATGTCTCGCAAGCCTTATTCCGGAATTTTCACGGCGTTTGTCGCCGGCAGCCTCGTCGCGCTTGCTCTGTCGCAAGCCGCAGAGGCGCAGGATGCCCAGCGCATTCGTGTTCGCGGCGCAATCGAAAGCCTCAGCGGCGATACGCTCGTCGTCAAGACGCGCGAGGGCAACGATGCGACGGTCGCGCTGAAAGCCGGCTGGAAGGTCGGCGGCATTAGACAAGCTTCCGTCGAGGATATCAAACCCGGCGATTTCGTCGGCGTCGCTTCGCTTCCGAAGGGCACGGGCCCGGACGGGGCGATCGAGGTGCTGATCTTTCCAGCGTCGATGAAGGGAACTGGTGAGGGCAACCGTCCCTGGGATGCGCAGCCGAACAGCCAGATGACCAACGCGACTGTCAGCAACGCCGTCAAATCCGTCGACGGCCACACGATCACGCTGACCTATCAGGGCAAGGAAAAGACCATCTCGATTGCCGATGGCACGCCGATCGTGACGTTGGCGCCTGCGACCAAGGATGATCTGAAGCCCGGCGCTGGCGTTGTCGTCACTGGCGAGAAGGCGGCGGATGGCAGCATCTCGGCCAGCCAGATCGCCGTCGGCCTCAACGGCGTCATACCGCCCATGTGACGGATGCGCTGCAAATCTTAGTTTTATGCGTTGCCGTTCAATCAAACAGCTACACCGCCTTTTACGGCGCGTCTTTTGAGACGCGTAAAGGGCGCTGTAACACAGTGCAGTAGCGGCGTTTTACAGCGCCGGCGCGGGCACCGCGGCAGCGCCGACACTGGCGCTGGCGCCGGTCTGGACGACAGGCGGCGGTTCCTCGGATTTTGACGGCAGCGCCTGCAGATGCAGCACGCGCGGCTTCAGCGCCTCGAGATAGGCCTCGGAGCGGCCGATATAGATCATGCCGCTTTCGGGCATGGAGGTGAGCAGTTTGGCCATTGTTTCCTGCCATTCCGGCTCCATGCCTTCCAGCACTTCGTCGAAGATCATCCAGCGCGGGCGTACGAGCAGCAGGCGGGCGAAGCCGATCGCCTTCTGTTCGTCGCTGTCGAGCAGCTTGTCCCAGCGGGCACGGGTGTCGAGCCTTGCGATCAGCGAATGCAGGCCAGCCTTGTCGAGGGCCGCCTCGACGGCTGCTTTCTCGTATTTCTCCGGACTTTCGGGAAAGGCCAGCGCCTCGCGCAGCGAACCGCCGGGGACATAGGCAACCTGCGGAACGAACACCATATCGTCGATCGGTGGCAGACCCATCGTGCCGCTGCCGCACGGCCAGAGGCCGGCCATCGCCTGGAACAGCAGCTTGCGGTTGACGCTATGATCGCCGTTGATCATGATTTTTTCGCCGGCCTTGATCACGACATCGGTTTCGCGCAGGCGGAAACCGCCGCATTCATCGATGTCTTCGCCGATCTTAGCGACGATCACCACATCCTTCAGCGTCAGCGTGTCGGGCGCGGCATTTTCATAGGCGATGCTGTCCTTCAGGTCGAAGTCCTCTTCCATCTCGACCAGCGCCTGGCGGAAATCGGTGACGCGCATCAGCGTGGCGCGCCATTCGGCGATCGGGCCGAAATTGGCGACGTACCAGCGCAGCGCCGTGTTGACCTGGTTGAAGGCGCCGACGGACATCATCAGCTGGCCGAGGGTGAGGCCGCCGGAGAAATAGGCCGGGGCGGCAACGATGATCGGGATGACGATCACCAGCCAGCCGTAGCCGGCCGAAACCCAGGTAAGGTTGGTATTGGCCATGGCGAGCCGCTTGACGACCCTCAGCACCGAGCTGATGTCGGTGTTGATGCGCCGGCGCTCGTTTTCCTCGCCGCGGGCAACGGTGATTGCCGGCATGTTTTCGTTGGCGTGCATCAGCGTGAAGCGAAGCTCGGCCTCTTTCGAAAAACGATCGGCATTGAGCTTCACCAGCTTGCGGCCGACGACCTGGCTGAGCACCGAGGCGGAAGCGGCATAGAAAATCGCCGCCCAGACCATGTAGCCCGGAATGGAGAAGCTGTGGCCGCTGATGCGGAAGATGAAGCCGCTCGAAAGCTCCCAGAGCACGCCGATGAAGCTCACCAGGAGAATGGTCGACTGCAGCAGGCCGAGAACCAGCCCTGTCGTGCTTTCGGCGAGGTTGCGGGAATCCTCGTGCAGACGCTGGTCCGGATTGACGCCGATCAGGCCGCTGGAAGCGAGCCGCAGCGCCCGCTTGCGCTTCAGCCACTGGTCGACGAGATCGCGCGACAAGCCTTCGCGCATATAGAGCGCCGTCATCTGGTTCAGCCAGGCCTGCAGCACGTTGAGAAGCAGCAGTGTGCCGGCGATCATCGCGAAGATTTCGAGCTGGTGGAAGAATTCGCCGAGGTCGCGGCGCTCCAGCGAATCATAGAAGGGAGCATTCCACTCGTTCAAAATGACCTGGCCGTAGGATGTCACCAGGATGACGAGGATCAGCACGGTCGCCAGAAACAGCACCTTGCCACGCACTTCCGAATTCCAGAATGCTGAGAACATGACGCCGAGGCGATATGTCAGGCTGAGATCATACCCTACCCTATCCTGCCTCCGGATGCCCGGCCTCCCCTCGATTTTATCTGCCATTACGCTTTTCCAAATCGCCCATGCCCCTATAAATAACATGGTGGCGTTACGGGTCTATCAACAGATTCTATCATTCATTAAACTGTGATGATGCGGCAGAGGTCACTTGACTGCAGTCGACAGTTGATTCGCGACCCGACTGGGTCTAATTAAAGCGCTCCGTGGTGATTTGGCCGGCCGGCTTGCAGCCACGTTAAAAAAGTCGCTAAAGGGCCGCGTGCGGACCGGTAGCGATTTTTTTCGCCGCCGGTTTTTTGTTTTTGATCGAGTGACCGCAATGCCCATCAAGATCCCCGATACGCTGCCCGCCTTCGAAACCCTGGTTCAGGAGGGTGTGCGGGTGATGACCGAGACGTTGGCGATCCGTCAGGATATCCGACCGCTGCAGATCGGGCTGCTCAACCTCATGCCGAACAAGATCAAGACCGAGCTGCAGATGGCCCGCCTTGTCGGCGCCTCGCCGCTGCAAGTGGAGCTGTCGCTCATCCGCATCGGCGGCCATAAGGCGAAGAATACGTCCGAGGATCATCTGCTTGCCTTCTACCAGACCTGGGAAGAGGTAAAGCACCGCAAGTTCGACGGCTTCATCATCACCGGGGCGCCGATCGAGCTTTTGCCCTATGAAGATGTCACCTATTGGGCGGAGATGCAGGAGATTCTCGACTGGACGGAAACGAATGTCCATTCGACGATGAACGTCTGCTGGGGCGCGATGGCGGCGATCTATCATTTTCACGGCGTTCCGAAATACGAGCTGAAAGAGAAGGCCTTCGGCGTCTACCGCCACCGGAACCTGAAACCTTCCTCGATCTATCTCAACGGCTTTTCTGACAATTTCGAGGTGCCGGTGTCGCGCTGGACCGAAGTGCGCCGCGCCGATATCGAGAAGTCCGAAAGCCTGGAGATCCTGATGGAATCAGCCGAGATGGGCGTGTGCCTCGTGCACGAGAAGAAGGGCCGGCGGCTCTACATGTTCAACCATGTCGAATATGATTCCACCTCGCTTTCCGACGAGTATTTTCGCGACATCGATGCCGGCGTGCCGATCAAGATGCCGCACAATTACTTCCCGCACAACGATCCGGCGCTTGCGCCGCAGAACCGCTGGCGCAGCCATGCGCATCTCTTGTTCGGCAACTGGATCAACGAAATCTACCAGACGACGCCCTTTGATGTGGAAGAGATCGGCACGGACCTCTGACCGTTGCCGATCGCCCCTCGAGCCGGTGCCGCTGCATCACCGCTGCGGCATTTTCTTTCTGATCCGCCGGTTGCGGATTGAAGCAAATGCGGGCAGGTTCCTGTCCTGAACCCTACCACACCGCGCGTCTTCATCGGACGTGCAATGCACACTTTGAATCGCTGCAAATTCCTCAAATCGATTCCGGATTGAGGAATTTGCAGCAGGGATGGCCATGACGCGCCGCTGCAGCTCGGCTTCGATGATTTCGACAGCTACCCCCTTTATTCGTCCTATTTCGGCGCGACGCCCGGCCGCTGCGCCAACCGCGTCGGTGGCGGCAGGTTCATGCTTGACGGCAAAGACTATCAGCTCGAGCAGAATGAAAACGGCGTCACGCATCTGCATGGCGGCAGCGACAATATCGCCAAACGCAATTGGACGATCGTCGAGCATGACGTCGACCGCGTGGTGCTGAAGATCGTCGATCCCGATGGCCGCGCCGGCTATCCCGGCAATTGCACCATCCAGGCGACTTTCTGGGTGCATGGCAACGGTGAACTGTCGATCACCTACGAATCGACCAGCGATCAGCCGACGCTCGCCAATGTCTGCCAGCACGCCTATTTCAATCTCGACGGTCGCGAAGATGCGCTTGGCCACGATATCATGATTGCCGCCGATCATTATCTGCCGACCGATGAAAAGCAGGTGCCCACCGGCGAGATCCGTTCCGTCGAGGGCACCGAATTCGATTTCCGCGAGATGGCGCCGATGAAACGTTTCGTCGGCAGCGAACAGATGTTCTACGACCATAACTTCTGCCTGTCGGGCGAGCGCACCGCCAAGCGGAGTGTCGCGCTTGCCCGCAGCCTTTATTCCGGTGTGTCGCTGGAGGTGCGCAGCACCGAGCCAGGCGTCCAGTTCTATGCTGGCTTCAAGCTCGATACCGGGGCTCCCGGCATCGGCGGGCGCAAATACGGTCCATTCGCCGGCTTCTGCCTGGAGACACAGGTCTGGCCGGATGCCATCAATCACCAAGGTTTTCCGAATGCGATCCTGCGCCCCGGCGAAGTGCTGCGCCAGGAGACGGATTATATCTTCACCAAGAACTGAGCATCCTCCAGCGGACGCACGGCTGTCAAATTTGAGCGCTATGAAACCCTTGCCGGTCCGCCGGCGAGGGTTTTTTCTTTCTGCGCTCGATTCTGTCTTGCCGATTGGTTCTAGATAGGTTCTATTGTGCGCCCATGGATAGAACCAGTCTGATAGCGGAACTGAACAGCCGCGGCCTGCGTGACGAGGCGCTGACCGGGCCGCTCTACAAGCGGCTGGCGCAGACGCTGACCGGCCTCATTCAGGAAGGGCTGCTGAAGCCCGGCACCGCACTGCCGGGCGAGCGCGACCTTGCCGAGGCTCTGAAGCTCGGCCGTGTTACCGTGCGTACCGCCTATCGCGATCTGATGGCATCCGGCGCACTGGAATCGCGCCACGGAAGCGGTACTTTTGTGTCAAGCAGGGTGGAGCGCATGGAACAGTCGCTGTGGCGGCTTTCCTCTTTCTCCGCCGACATGCGTTCGCGCGGGCGTCTGCCAGCCGCACGGATATTGTCGCGGACGGTCAATACGCCGTCGCCGGAGGAATCCTTCCTGCTCGGCCTCGGCGGCGACGAGCCGGTGCTGAGACTCGACCGCTTGCGCCTTGCCGACGGCCTGCCGCTGGCGATCGAACGCGCCGTGGTGCCGATCAAGTTCCTGGGGCACGATGCCGGCGGCGAGGGATCGCTCTACGATGCGCTGACGGCCAGCGGCCACAGGCCCGTGCGCGCGCTGCAGCGGCTGACGGCGGTCACGCTCGACCCGTCCTCCGCCGCAATCCTGAACGTCAAATCAGGCGCGCCGGCGCTTCTGATCGAACGTGTCTCGCGCCTGGAAGACCAGCGCGTCGTCGAATACACGCGCTCGCATTATCGCGGCGATGCCTATGATTTCGTTGCCGAATTGAGAATCGGAGATGACCTATGAATGATAACCAGTCACTGATGCTGCAAGAAGCCGGCCAGTCGCCGGAGGTGGTGGCCACGCTGCTCGAAAAGGAAAAACCGGTCTTTGCCGAGATTGCCCGGCTGTTTTCGTCCGCCCGCCCGAGCGTGGTGACGACGGCGGCGCGCGGCTCCTCGGACCATGCCGCCACCTTCTTCAAATATCTCTTCGAGATCACCTGCGGCGTTCCTGTCGCATCGGTCGGTCCGTCGATCGCTTCCGTCTATGGTGCGGCGCTGCATCTGAAGGGCGGCGTCCACTTCACCGTGTCGCAGTCCGGTGCGAGCCCCGACATCGTCGCGCTGCAGGATGCGGCGAAGAAGGGCGGAGCAACGACGATCGCCGTCGTCAACGTCACCGACAGCCCGCTTGCGAAGCAGGCCGACATCGTTCTCGGTCTCAATGCCGGCGCGGAAAAGAGTGTCGCGGCGACAAAATCCTTCATCGCCTCGGTCGCCGCCCTTTCCGGGGTGACGGCTGCGATCGGCGGTGCGTCCGATTTGCAGGCGGCGCTCGGCAAGCTGCCGGAGGCACTGTCGGCGACCGCCGGGATCGACACGGCGGCAGCCGAGGAGGTGCTCTTCAACGCGACCTCGCTCTATACCGCCGGCCGCGGCCCGGCTTTCGCGATCGCGCTCGAAGCGGCGTTGAAGGCCAAGGAGACCTCCGGCCTGCATGCCGAGGCCTTCTCGCTGGCGGAACTGATGCATGGTCCGATGCGCCTGGTGCAGCCGGGCTTCCCGATCGTCGCCTTTGCGCCCGACGATGCGGCCTTCGCCAACAATGTGCAGGCGTTGGAACGCTTGCAGAAACTCGGCGCCACCACCGTCGGCTTCTCGACGCAGCCGCTTTCCGGTGTCCATCTGCGCGTGCCGACGACGGGCAACGGCCTCGTCGATCCGCTGGTGTCGCTGCTTGTCTATTACCGGCTGATCGAGTCGGTGACGCGCCGCAAGGGCTTCGATCCCGACAAGCCGGCAAACCTGCTCAAGGTGACGGAGACGGTCTGATGGCCCGCAGGATCTTCCTCGGCGCCCGCATCTTCGACGGCGAGCGCTTCCATGACGACAAAGCCCTCATCGTTGCCGGCGGCCGCGTCGAAGCTATCGTCGCAAGAAATGATCTGCCGGGCGGCGAGGTGGTGACGCTTGCCGGCGGTGTTTTGTCGGCCGGCTTCATCGATGCGCAGGTCAATGGCGGCGCCGGGCGGATGCTGAACGACGAGCCTTCCGCTGCCTCGATGGACATCATCGCCGGCGGGCACCGACCCTATGGCACGACGTCGCTGCTGCCGACGCTGATCACCGATACATCAGAGGCCTCCATTGCCGCCATCGAGGCGGCCAAGGAGGCAGTGAAAATGCACCGCGGCGTTGCGGGCTTGCATCTCGAAGGCCCGCATCTGGCGCCTGCGCGCAAGGGCGCGCATCTGGCCGAGCTGATGCGACCGGTGGAGGACCGCGATGTCAAGGCCTTCATCCGGGCGCGCGAGGCGATTGGCACGCTGCTCGTCACCATGGCCGCCGAGCAAGTGACGGTTGCCCAGGTGCGGGAGCTTGCCGAAGCCGGCGTCACCGTCAGCATCGGCCATTCCGATTGTTCGAGTGAGGCGGCGGAAGAACGTTTCGATGCTGGCGCGCGGGGCGTCACGCATCTCTTCAACGCCATGAGCCAGTTGGGACACCGGGCGCCTGGTCTCGTCGGCGCGGCGATCGATCATCCTTCGACTTGGTGCGGCATCATCGCCGACGGCCATCATGTCGATCCCAAGGCCCTGCGCACGGCGCTGCGCGCCAAACGCGGCGAAGGCAAGCTGTTTTTCGTCACCGATGCGATGTCGCTCGTCGGATCGGAGAAGGATTCGTTCACGCTGAACGGGCGCATGGTCCGGCGCGAAAGGGGCGGCTTCTGCTCGAAGCTGGTGCTGTCCGACGGTACGCTGGCCGGTTCCGATGTCGATATGATCTCGACGATCCGTTACGGTGTCACCTATCTCGACCTGACGCTTGCCGAGGCCTTGCGCATGGCGACCCTTTATCCCGCGCGGTTCCTCAGGCTTGCCGATCGCGGCCATCTTTCTCCGGGTACGCGTGCCGATCTCGTGCATCTCACCGATGCGCTTGCCGTCACCGCCACCTGGCTCAGCGGCGAAGCGGCCTGAAATCAAGGATAAGCCGGATGACCGACATTACCGATGCCTATTTCTCCAACCTCATCGGTCGGCTGGAAGAATTGAAGCAGACGCTTGCCGAGCCGATGGCGCAGGCAGCAGCCGTCATCCTCGATGCTGCCCGCGGCGACAAGCGTGTCTATGTCTTCGGCACCGGCCATTCGCATATGCTGGCGGAAGAGGTGCACTATCGTGCCGGCGGGCTCGCCTTCACTGTGCCGGTGCTCGTCGGCTCGGCCATGCTGCATGAGGGCGCGGTCATCAGTTCGGTCTATGAGCGCACGCAGGGCTTGGTGCGGCCGATGCTGGAGCGTTATGGCATGCAGCCGGGCGATGTCATCATCATCGCTTCCAATTCGGGCGTGAACGCCGCGCCGATCGAGGCCGCCGACTATGCGCGCGAAATCGGCGCAAAGGTGATTGCCATCACGTCGATCGCCTATTCCTCAGCGATCGCCAATGGCCGTCGGCGGCTCGCCGATGTGGCCGATGTGGTGCTCGACAACGGGCTGCCACCGGGTGACGCCGTTGTCGATCTCGAAGGCACGGGGCTCCGGGTTGGGCCAGTCTCGACGGCGGTCGGGGTGACGGTCATCAATGCGATCTTCGCCGAAGTCGCCTCGGAGCTTTCGAAATCCGGCGATGCGCCAATTTATCTCAGCGCCAACATGCCGGGTGCTGCCGAGATCAACCAGAAGCTCGTCAAGAAATACCGGCCGCGCAACCCGCATCTCTAAAGCATGTCGCGCAAAAGTGTGCCGCGGTTTTGCGATAACGACATGCGTAAAAACAAAGACCTAAAGCGCGATGAGCGAATCTGAAAGATCGCGACGCGCTTTAAAGCTTGATGCCGAAACGTGCGTGCGGTTTTCGGACGACATCATGCTCTGATTATTTAATTGAGACGGCGGATACAAAAAAAGGCCGGCGTGAGCCGGCCTTTTCGATAGGCTGAAACCAGGATCAGTCCTTGGCGCGTTCGACGTAGGAATTGTCTTCCGTCGCGATGACGACGCGGGTGCCGGCATTGATGTGCGGCGGCACCATGGCGCGCACGCCGTTCGACAGTATGGCCGGCTTGTAGGAGGACGATGCCGTCTGGCCCTTGACGACCGGTTCCGTCTCCATGATTTCGAGCGTGACGTGGCGCGGCAGTTGGAGCGCCAGCGCAATACCTTCATGCATCGAGAGGATGCAGGACATGCCTTCCTGCAGATAAGCCTTGTCGTCACCCATCGTGGCGACATCGACGACGACCTGGTCGTAGCTCGCCGGGTTCATGAAGTGGAAGCCTTCGCCGTCTTCATAGAGAAACTGGAAGGAGACGTCCTCGACGAAGGCGCGCTCGACCTGTTCGGTGGTGCGCCAGCGCTCGGAAACCTTCACGCCGTCGACGATACGGCGCATGTCGACCTGGGTGACCGGCGTGCCCTTGCCCGGATGAAAGTTCTGGGCGGTGAGAACGACGTAGAGCTTGCCGTCGACATCGAGAACGTTGCCCTTGCGGACCGAAGAGGCGATGACCTTGACCATAAGACTTCCTTGTAACTCGGCTTTCGGCGTCGTAGATGACTGTCGACACGCCCCGAAGACGCAAATATTTTCTTTGGGGCGCAACTAACCTAAAATCCGGGAAATAGCCACCCCCCATACCGGCTTCTCCGGCGAAGAAAGCTTGGAATGAACTCTTCGGCGAAAGCGTCCCCCTGGTGGACCCCGTCCGTGCATGCCGACCGCCGTCCGTTCCTGATCGGACGCAATGCGATCCAGGCGGCCTTGCGCGGGTTTTTCGCGCGCGAGGATTTCATCGAGGTGGATACGGCGGTGCTGCAGGTCTCTCCCGGCAATGAGGCGCATCTGCATGCCTTCGCCACGGAAGCACTGACGACGGATGGGCAAAAGGCGCCGTTCTACCTGCACACCTCGCCGGAATTTGCCTGCAAGAAGCTGCTGGCGGCGGGCGAGAAGCGCATCTCGTGTTTTGCGCATGTCTATCGCAACCGCGAGCGCGGGCCGCTGCATCATCCTGAGTTCACCATGCTCGAATGGTATCGGGCCGATGAAAGCTACGAGAGCCTGATGATGGATTGCGTGCGCATCCTGGCGCTGGCGACTGAGACGGTGAAGACCGGGAAGCTTGCCTATCGCGGCGCCGAGAGCGATCCCTTCGCCGGGCCGGAGCGGATCGGCGTTGCCGAAGCGTTCGAGCGTCATGCCGGCATCGATCTTCTCGCCTCCGTCGCCGCCGACGGTTCGACCGACCGCGACTATCTGGCGGCCGAGACGAAGCGCGTCGGCATGCGTGTTGCCGATGACGACGGCTGGGCCGATCTCTTCAGCCGGGTGCTGGTCGAAAAGATCGAACCGCATCTCGGCTTCGGCCGCATCACCATCCTCGACGAATATCCGATCTCGGAGGCAGCCCTTGCCCGTCCTTCGGCACGCGACCCCAGAGTTGCCGAGCGTTTCGAGCTCTATGCCTGCGGCGTCGAGCTTGCGAACGGCTTCGGCGAACTCACCAACGCTGCCAAACAGCGGCGCCGGTTCGAGATCGAGATGGCCGAGAAGGCGCGGGTCTACGGCGAGACCTATCCGATCGACGAGGATTTCCTCGCCGCGCTGTCGCTGATGCCTGAGGCAAGCGGTATCGCGCTCGGCTTCGACCGGCTGGTGATGCTGGCGACGGGAGCATCGCGCATCGACCAGGTGCTCTGGGCGCCGGTGGCGGAGTATGGAAGATGAATGTCGTCAAACCGATCAAGAGCGTCGACGATCTTGTGAAGGCGGGGCTGGTCGCTCCTGCCGATCGTGCAGGGCTCGAGGAGGTTGCGGCGCGTTACGCGATTGCGCTGACGCCTGCGATCAGCAAGCTCATCGACCGCACCGATCCCGATGATCCGATCGCTCGGCAATTCGTGCCTGATGCAGCCGAACTCACGATCGCCCCGGAAGAACGCGCCGATCCGATCGGCGATCATGCCCACAGCCCCGTCGAAGGCATCGTTCACCGCTATCCCGATCGTGTCTTGCTCAAGGCCGTGCATGTCTGCCCGGTCTATTGCCGCTTCTGCTTCCGGCGTGAAATGGTGGGGCCGCAGGGCCTCGGCACACTCGATGCCGCGGCGATGCAGGTCGCTTTCGATTATATAAGCGGTCATGAGGAAATCTGGGAGGTCATCCTCACCGGGGGCGATCCGCTGGTGCTTTCGCCGCGCCGGCTCGGCGAGATCATGGAGGTGCTTGCCGGCATCGCGCATGTGAAGATCATCAGGTTCCACACCCGTGTTCCGGTCGTCGACCCCGAGAAGATCGATGCGGCGCTGATCGCCGCGCTGAAGGCGAGCGGCAAGACGGTGTATATCGCGTTGCACGCCAACCATGTCCGCGAACTGACGCCGGAAGCGCGGGCCGCCTGCGGCCGCCTCGTCGATGCCGGCATCGCCATGGTCAGCCAGTCGGTGCTGCTCAAGGGTGTCAATGACGATCCCGACGTGCTGGCGAAGCTGATGAAGGCCTTCGTCGAAATCCGGGTCAAACCCTATTACCTCCATCATCCGGATCTGGCGCCCGGCACCGGTCATTTCAGAGTGACGATCGAGGAGGGGCAGGAGATCGTCGCGGCGCTGCGCGGCCGGATTTCCGGTCTCTGCCAGCCGGCTTACATCCTCGATATCCCAGGCGGTCACGGCAAGGCCGTCGTCAGCGGAAGCGCGATCCGGGCGACGGGCGACGGATGTTATTCCGTCACCGATTATCGCGGCGGCGAGCATTCCTATCCGCCTGCCGATTGAGACAAACGTGGCGCTTTGCGTGTCATTTCTGTACTCGCCACGCCAGAAACCAGAGTGTGTCGCAGCGTCCAAATTACCTTAAGTCATTGATATAAGGTTGTTGTTTACGACGGTACGGGAATGATCGCTAAAATCCTAACTATGAGCCTCAGTCATATTTAACTCAATAAATTAGCGGAATGTTCTGTTTTCCGCACTAAAAGAACGCTCATGACAAGGCGATGAACGCCGGTTCGGGATCTTGAGAATCTTGGAGTGATGGGATGAATAAGGCAATCCGCGACCTCGTAGCTAAATTCGGCAAGCTTCCCGGGTCGATCGACCAGGTCGCCGACGATGCCGATCTTTATGCGGCAGGTTTGACGTCCTTTGCTTCTGTGCAGCTGATGCTTGGCCTCGAAGAGGCCTTCGACATCGAGTTTCCCGACAATCTCCTGAACCGCAAATCCTTCGCGAGCATCTCGGCCATCGCCAGGACCGTCGATCTCATCCGGGACAGCCGGAAGGTCGCCTGATGAATTTCCCTGTCAAGATCATGCAGGACGGTCTTGTCGCGAGGGTGGCCCGTGTCGCCGAAATTGCGGCGAAACACGCGGATACCGTCGATGCCGAGGCCCGCTTCCCCCGGGAAGCCGTCGATGCGATGAAGGCCGAAAGGCTGCTCGGCATCCAGGTGCCGCGCCATCTCGGCGGCGAATCCGCCTCGATTACCGAGATCGCCGAATTGTGTTCGATGCTCGGCCAGGCCTGCGCCGCAAGCGCCATGGTCTTCGCCATGCACCACATCAAGCTGTCAAGCCTCGTTGAACATGGCACCGACAGCGAGTGGCATCGCGATTTCATGCGCCGCATCGCCGCCGAACAGCTGCTGATCGCATCCGCCACCACCGAAGGCGGTATCGGCGGAAATCTGCGCAACAGCATCTGCGCGGTCGAGGTCGATGGCGACACGTGCCGCCTCGAAAAGGATGCGACCGTCATTTCCTATGGCTCGCATGCCGATGCCATCCTTATCACCTCGCGTGCCCACGCGCAGGCGGCTTCCTCCGATCAGGTGCTGACGGCCTTTCTCAAGGACCAGTACACGCTCGAGAAAACGCATGTCTGGAATACGCTCGGCATGCGCGGAACCTGCTCCGACGGCTTCCTGTTCAAGGGCGAAGCGCCGGCTTGCCAGATCCTGCCGAAGCCTTTCGCGGAGATCGCGGCGCAGTCCATGCTTGCCTCCTCGCACCTCTTATGGAGCGGCGTCTGGTACGGCATCGCCGTCGACGCCGTTGTACGCGCCCAGGCTTTCGTGCGTGCCGCAGCCCGCAAGGCGCCGGATGCCCAGCCGCCGGGCGCGCTACGCCTCGCCGAGGTTTCGAACCTGCTGCAGATGGTGAAATCCAACGTGGTTGCCGGCCTCAAGGCCTATGAGGATGCCAAGGCCGACGCCGACAGGCTGTCTTCGATGGGATTTGCGGTGGCGATGAACAACGTCAAGATCGCCTCGTCCGAGACGATCCTGGAGATCGTCAACCATGCGATGCTGATCTGCGGTATCATGGGCTACAAGAACGGCACGCCCTTCAGTCTTGGACGCCATCTGCGCGACGCGCATTCCGCACAACTCATGATCTCGAATGATCGCATCCTCGGCAACACGTCGAGCATGCTTCTTGTCCATAAGCAGGACACTAGCCTACTGGGGTGACAGTCATGGATATGCAGACCTCGTTTCTGGACCGGCTTTTCGAATCCGGTCTGCTGATCGATACCGGCATCGACGGGCTCTACGGCCGCAGCGGCCAGTTCGAAGACGTGATCGCTGCCTTCGAGCGCCTGATCGACACGTTCGGCGGCTCCGATGGTGCCGAAGCCATGCGCTTTCCGCCCGGCATGAACCGCGCCTTCTTCGAAAAGAGCGGTTACATGAAGAGCTTTCCGCAGCTCGCCGGCACGGTGCACAGCTTCTGCGGCAGCGAGCTCGATCATGTCAGCCTGCTGCAATGCATGGAAGTCGGCGAAGACTGGACCAAGGGGCAGGAGGCGACCGACATCGTGCTGACGCCGGCTGCCTGCTATCCGCTCTATCCGACGATCGCCAAGCGTGGCAACTTGCCGAAGACGGGCGGCCTCTTCGACCTGCAATCCTATTGCTTCCGCCATGAGCCGTCGAAAGACCCTGCCCGCCAGCAGTTGTTCCGCATGCGTGAATATGTCTGCATGGGCACAGAGCTGCACGTCACCGATTTCCGCCAGCGCTGGATGGATCGCGGCGTCGAGATGATGAAGGCCGTCGGCCTCGAGGTGACGATCGACGTCGCCAATGATCCGTTCTTCGGCCGCGCCGGCAAGATGCTCGCCAATAATCAGCGTGACCAGAACCTGAAGTTCGAGCTGTTGATCCCGATCACCTCGGCCGCCAATCCGACCGCCTGCATGAGCTTTAATTACCATCAGGATGCCTTCGGCACGAAGTGGGGTCTCAATCTTGAAGACGGCAGTGTCGCGCACACCGCTTGCGTCGGCTTCGGGCTGGAGCGCATCGCCCTTGCCCTCTTCCATCATCACGGGCTCGATGTGAAGCAATGGCCGGCCAGCGTACGGAAAGCGCTGTGGGGCTGAGCAAATCGATGACATCGGTATTCCCGGGAATAGACCCGGAGGCCTACTGGCCGCACGCGCTGCATTCCAGCGAGCGCGCCTGGCCGGAAACCAATTGTTATATCGATCTCTGGATCGAGGTTCTGGCGACATCAGGCGTTGCGCCAGAGGCGATGCTGGGTTTTACCCTGACGCAGGATTTCGAGGGCGACCAGTTCACCTTCTTCAAGGTGCCGCTCGAGGATCTCGAAGCGCTCTACGGCATTCGTGCGACCGAGCTTGCCATCTACGACCGTGTCGAACGCCATGTCGAGGTTCAGATCGCGCGGGCCCGCCTTTGCCTGATCGAAATGGATTCCTTCTACATGCCGGATACGCGCGGCACCGCCTACCGGCAGGAGCACGGCAAGACGACGGTTGCGATCAACCGGCTGGACGTTGCGGCCAAGCGCGTCGATTATTTCCACAATGCCGGCTATTTTCGTCTCGAAGGCGAGGATTTCGACGGGCTGTTCCAGCTGCATCTGACGGAAAACGACCCGCCATTCCTGCCCTACACGGAATTTGCGCGGTTCCCGGAAAGACCGGCGGATGAAACGCATCTGCGTTCGACCGCGCGGCGGCTTGCCGGCTTTCACTTTGCCCGGCGTCCCGGCGAAAACCCGATCCGCGCCTTTGCAAGCGTCTTTCCGCAACAGGTCGAAGCGGTGGCGGAACGGCCGTTCGGCTTCTTTCACAAATACGCCTTCAACACGCTTCGCCAGGTGGGCGCCAATTTCGAGCTGGCGGCCGATTACCTCAACTGGCTTTCCCCTGTTGAATTCGCGGTGGCCGCCGAGCATGCCAGGCGCATTTCGGAGGTGGCGAAATCGGTGCAGTTCCAGCTTGCCCGCGCCGTCACCCGCAAGAAGTTCGAGCCGTTGCAGGCAGCACTTGATCCGGCCGCCGATGCATGGGATTCCATGATGGCGTCGCTTGCGGGGCGAATCTGAGGCCGGAGATCTGACCATGCGGGGGCGTTTGGCGAGCATCGGTGCCGAGGAAAGTCTACTTTCCGAAGGCTGGAACCTGATCCTGACGGAGCCGGGCGCCTGCGCCGTGCCGCACGACATCCCGCTCTCCGCACAGTTCATTCCAGCACCCGTTCCCGGCACCGTCGCTGCAGCGCTTGAAAAAGCCGCGCTCTTCGACCGGGAAAATCCCGAGCCGCTGAACACGCGGGACGCCTGGTATCTCTGCCGGCTTTTCGATGCCGAGCCGGGTGACGCGATCCTGCGTTTCGCAGGGCTGGCGACGCTCTGCCATGTCTTCCTGAACGGCCAGGAAATCCTGTTTTCCGAAAGCATGTTCACGGCGCACGAGATTCCGGTGACGCTTTCGGGCGGCGACGAGCTGGCACTGTGCTTCCGGGCGCTCGGCCCCCGCCTGTCGGAGCCGGGCCCGCGCGCGCGGTGGCGGCCGCAGATGATCACGCCGGCGGGCTTGAAGAATTTCCGCACGACGCTGCTCGGCCATATGCCGGGCTGGTGCCCCGATATCCATGCCGTCGGGCCATGGCGGCCGATTTCGATGGTGCGGCGTCATCCCGTCTCGATCGACAATGTTTCCATCCGCGCCGTATTCGAGGAGAGTGGCATTGGCCGCCTCAGCGTGTCCCTGCACAGCAATGCCGAGAATCCCTCAATGCTGCTGCGCTGCGGTGGGATGGAGCAACCCTTCGAAAAGGTCGGGGACAGTCATTACTCGGCTATCCTCAAACTTCCCGACATCGAGCCCTGGTGGCCGCACACGCATGGCGCTCCGCGTCTCTACGAGCTGACGCTGGTTTCCGCCGGCGTGGAATATCCGCTCGGCAGGACCGGCTTCCGGCGCATCGACGTCGACCGCGGTGCGGATGGCGATGACTTCGCGCTGCTCCTCAACGGCGAACGCATCTTCTGCCGCGGCGCGGTGTGGACGACGGCCGATATCGCGCGATTGCCGGGCGGGCGGGCGGATTACGAGCCGTTCCTGCGGCTTGCCGCCGGAGCCGGCATGAACATGATCCGCATCGGCGGCACCATGGCCTACGAGACACCAGATTTCTTCACGCTCTGCGACGAGCTCGGCCTGCTTGTCTGGCAGGATTTCATGTTCGCCAATTTCGATTATCCGCGCAACGACAAGGCTTTTCTTGGCCACGTGCATGCGGAGGTCGAGGAATTCCTGCACGGCGTGCAGGCGTCGCCTTCGCTGGCCGTGCTCTGCGGCGGCAGCGAAATCCACCAGCAGGCGGCAATGCTCGGCCTGCCGGCGGAATTCTGGAGCGGGCCGGTCACCGATGAAATCATTCCGGCAGTCGTCGCGCGCATGCGCCCCGACGTGCCCTACGTGCCGAACTCGCCGTATGGCGGGGCGATGCCCTTTTCGCCGAATGCCGGTATTGCGCATTATTACGGCGTCGGCGCCTATATGCGGCCGATTGCCGATGCGCGCCGCGCCGACGTGCGGTTTGCCTCCGAAAGCCTCGCCTTCGCGCATGTGCCGCAGCAAAGGACGCTGCAGCGACATCTCGACGTGCCCGCCGTCCACAGCCCGCTATGGAAGGCCCGCGTGCCCCGCGACCGCAGCGCATCGTGGGATTTCGAGGACGTTCGCGACTTCTACCTGCAGCTTCTCTACGGTTTCGATCCAGCTGAGCTGCGCCGCGAAGATCCCGAACGCTATCTCGATCTCTCCCGCGCCGTCACCGGCGAAGTGATCGAGGAGACTTTTGCCGAATGGCGGCGCAAGGGCTCCGCCTGCAACGGCGCGCTCGTCTGGACGCTGCAGGACCTGCTGCCCGGCCCGGGCTGGGGGGTGATCGATTCCACCGGAGAGCCGAAGCCGGTCTGGTATGCGATGCGCCGTGCATTCCGGCCGGTTCAGGTGGTCTTCACCGACGAGGGAACGAACGGTCTCGACGTGCATGTCGTCAACGAGACGGATGCCGCGCTCGACGTCGAGCTCGAGGTTGTCTGCCTGCGCGGCGGAAAACAGCAGGTCGTCAGCGGCAGCAGAGCCTTCAAGCTGGCGGCAAGAGACACGGAGCGCCTTGCCTGCACCGCGCTGTTCGGCGCTTTCTTCGATACGACCTATGCCTTCCGTTTCGGGCCGCCGGCGCATGATGCAAGTGTGGCGCGCCTGCGCTCGCTGGCAGACGGCGCCATTCTCGCCGAGAGCTTCCACTTCCCGTGCGGACGGGGGAAGGCGCTCCATGACGCAGGGATCGAAGCATCATTCAGCAGAGACGGCGACGACTGGTTCGTCGATCTCAGGACCGACCGGCTGGCGCAATCGGTGCATATCGACGTCGAAGGCTATCGGGCCGACGACGACTGGTTCCACCTTGCCCCCGGCGCGATGCGGCGCGTGAACCTTCGCGCGCTGTCCGGTATGGAAAGCGATATTCCGCCTGCGGGCGAGATCAGAAGTCTAGGCAGTTTGCATCGCGTCGCAATCGAGGGCTGATGCCCCTGCGAAGGATGATGCCGATCCATTGGGAAAGACCGTGATTTGAGAACGATATACCGCCTTCTGCGCGCCCATGTCCTGCAGCGGCTGATCCCGCGGTCGCGTCGTGCTTTCAATCCGCGCAGGCCGGTGGAAATCGTCGGCTATCTCTCGATGGCGGTCGGCGTCGGCGAATCGGCAAGGCTCTGCGCCGGCGCGTTGTCGGAGGCGGGGCGGGCGATTTCGCTCTCCGACGTCAGCACGCATCCTGACGAGAATTCCTTCGCCGGATGGATGCCGTCGCATCTCTCCACCGAACCTGCGGGAAGCCGGATCTGGCATCTCAATCCGCCGATGCTGCCGCGCGCCATCCTGAAGAAGGGCGTAGCGAATTTCACTCGCGCTTTCAACATCGGTTATTTCGCCTGGGAGCTCGAAGTCGTGCCGGCGGAGTGGCGCAATGCCATGCATTACATGAATGCCGTCTTCGTGCCGTCGGAATTCACCAGGCGGGCGATTGCGCCCCTCACGGCGGCACCCGTCATCGTGGTTCCCCATCCCGTCACCGAGAAGCCGGCAACGGAAGGCATGCGCCAGAAATTCGGCATCGAGGAAGACGCCTTTCTCGTCAGCTTCATCTTCAGCGCCGGCTCCTCGATCAACCGGAAGAATCCGCAGGCCGTCATCGAGGCCTTCCGGATATTCGCCGCAGAAGCTCCAAGCGCCTTCCTGTTGATGAAGGCCAGTGGCGATATCGGCAAGGATGAGGGCCTGCGCGAACTGGTCGCCTCGGTCGCAGGCAATACCMGGATCAGGATCGTCACCGACAGGCTGTCGGACTCCGATATCAACGGCCTCATCCGCTGCTCAGACGCCTATCTTTCGCTGCATCGTTCCGAGGGTTTCGGGCTGACGGTTGCCGAGGCGATCATGCAGCGTACGCCGGTCATTTCCACGGCCTGGTCGGGAACAGCGGATTTCTGCGATCCCGACAATAGCTGGCTGGTTGCCTCTCCCCTCATTCCGGTGGTCGACACCCATCCGGAATTTGCCGGGCTCGAGGGCGCGGTCTGGGCCGATCCTTCTCCAGAAGTGGCGGCCACGCACTTGCGGGATATCTTCCGCGCGTCAGAGCGTGCGCGAGAGAAGGCGGAGAAGGCGCGAGCGTTCCTGCTGCGCTACCTCGCGGACAACAGCTATGACAACGCGCTTCAGACGCTGGCGGCGATGCAGACCAGCTAAGCTGAGGTCGTCACTCCGCTTTATTTTAACATTTTCGCATTAGAGATGGCAGGTATGCGGCGGTAGGCCGATCCTGACGGATGGACAGATGTCGAAGGGTATTATCGCAAACTCGGTGATGAACGGGGCGGCAGGCATGCTGCTGCTTCTGACGGGCTTCGTTTCCTCGATCATAACCGCGCGGTTGCTCGGGCCGGAAGCCAACGGCATCGTCGCCTTTTCGCTCTGGCTGGTGGTGACCGGCGCGTCGATCGCCGAGCTCGGCTCCAGCATCACGCTGCTGAAGACATTGCCGCAGCTTTCGGCGGAAGGCTTCGACGCGCGCCGCCGGCGGGGTTTTGCCGCCATCCTCGTCAGCTTCATGATGTTCTCGACCGTCGTGCTGCTGGCGCTCTACGCGTTGTTCTTCCTGACCTCCGAAGAGATGCACTGGGCCGATACGGCGCCATCCGTCGCTCTGGTCACGGGCGTGCTGTTCTTCGTCCAGGCGATCGGTTCCTTCGTCAAATTCTACCTGATCGGCGAAAAGAAGCTGGGCGCTTTCTTTAAGCTGACGGTCGCCGTCTCGATCGTGCAGCTTGCCGGGGTTGCCGTCGGCGCCGTCTTCTATGGCGTCGAAGGCGTTCTCGTCGGCTATGCGCTCGGCCAGCTGGTGCTGTTTTTCGCCACGCTGCCGATCCTTCTGGCGCGGCGCGACTGGTGCGGGGTCTCGCTGAAATATCTCGCCTCCTCCTCCGTCATCCTGTCGATCCAGTTCATCATCGATTCCATTTTCCTCAACCGGCTCGAGCTGCTCTTCCTGCAGCAATTCTGGTCGGTGGAGATGGTCGGCTATTATGCCGTCGGCCTGTCGATCGCGAATATCGCGCTCCAACTGCCGATCCAGATGACCGGCAGCCTCCTGCCCTATTATTCCGAGCGGCGCCACAGCAGCGACGATTCGACATTGCCGGTCGAGGTCTTTGCCGCCGTCACCCGAAGCATGGCCTATATCGTGCTGCCGATGAGCCTCGGGCTTGCCGCGATCTCCAGCGAATTGGTGATTGTGGTGTTCGGCGAAGCGTTCCGCCGCAGCGGGACGGTGGTGGCGCTGCTTGCGCTCGTCGCTCCCGCCTATACCTTCATGCAGATCCTCAGCCTCTACCTGCTGTCAATGGACAGGGCCCGCTCCCGCCTGAATATCAGTGTGATAGGTGGCCTACTGATGGTAGCGGGTTGTTTACTGATCGTACCTAGGCTTGCGGCCGAGGGCGCCGCAATCGTGCGCATCCTCGTATTCGTTGCGATGTCGATGATGATGATCAGACAGACAGGATTCGGATCCCAGCTTTCGGGTCTCTACGCAAGCCTGACGAAGGTGACGCTCGCCTCCGTCCTCTGCGCTTGCGGAGCGACTTCCGTACTGGAATTCGTCCAGGGTCCGGCCGGATTGGTCGGCGCGATCATCGCCGGCGCATTCGCCTATTTCGCAGCACTCCGGGTGCTGCGCGCCGTGCCGGGCGAGGATGTCGAAGTCATGCGCTCCATTCTCGACAAGATGCCGTCCCTGCTGCGGCGACCGGTCGGCAATGCAATCAATTTCATCGCGCCGCGGCTTCCCGGTGATCCCGATCGCGCCAAGGTCGCGCCCGGCGAATTCTCGCTGGAACCGGCCGAGGGTGCGGGGCGCAGCGCTGCCCTGCCCGTCGTCTTCGATGGTACGATCGGGCTGTTCATGCCTGAGAATCCTCTCGCCAAGAAACGTTCGGCCGCCGTGCTCTTCGTCAGCCCCTGGGGTTTCGAGGAGATGTGCAGCCGCAAATTCTTCCGCGTCGCGGCCGAGCATTTCTCGGATATCGGCGTGCCGAGCCTGCGCTTCGACTATCGCGGCACCGGTGATGCGCTCGATTTCGCCGCGCTGCCGGCAAGGCTGGAAACCTGGGAAGATTCGATCCGTGCGGCCGCGGATAAGCTGAAGTCGCTGAGCGGCTGCGACCGCATCATCCTCATCGCACAGGGCCTCGGCGCGACGCTTGCCCATCGCGTCGGTTCCTCGATCGAAGGCGTCGACAGCCTCGTCATGCTGGCGCCGGTGCTGAGCGGCCGGGCCTATCTGCGCGAACTCACCATGTGGTCCAAGATCATCGATGCCGATCTCGGCCTCAGCAAGGAGCATGTCCAGACCGCCAAGGTGCAGATCGCCGGGCTCGTCATGCCTGAAGAGATTGCTGCCGAGCTCGGCAAACTCAGCATCGCCTCGCCCCAGGGGCTCGGAGCCTCCCGCTATCTGATCCTCGAACGTCCGGCCAAGGCCGAGGATACCGGCTTTGCCGATGCGCTGAAGGCGCTTGGCGCCGATGTCGAGCAGACGGCCTTCGAAGGCTATGACGAGCTCGCCACCAATCCGCTGTTTGCCAAGACGCCGATGGCTGTCGTCGCGCTGCTGACGACGTGGCTGGTGGCAAGGACGACGGAGACATCCGCCGACCATTCGCCGGCAGCGATCGACAACCCGCCGCTTGCCGGTGATGGTTTTGCGGAAACCCCGGTCCGTTTCGGAAGCCATAATCATCTCGTCGGCGTCGTCAGCCGGCCGCTCGGCGAGATCAAGGGCAATGCCGTGCTCTTCCTGTCGACCGCCTATGACCGGCATGCCGGCTGGGGACGGACGACGGTTGATATGGCGCGCGAGCTCGCCCGCCAGGGCGTCGTTTCGCTGCGCTTCGATTCTGCCAATGTCGGCGACAGCCCGCCGCGGCCGGATGCGCCGGAACAGGTGCTTTATTCGGAGACGCAGACCGGGGATGCGGTCGCCGCGCTCGACCTGCTCGAAAGCGTCGTCGCCGGCCCCGTCATGGTCGCCGGCCGATGCAGCGGCGGCTATGTCGCCTTCCGCGCCGGCGTCGCCGACGAGCGCTTGAAGGCTGTCGTGTCGATCAATCCCTTCGTCTACTACTGGGATCCTGACATGCCGGTGCGCAGGGAGCATGTCGTCTCCGTTCCCCGCAGCCTCGATGATTACAGCCAGCGCCTGGCGCGGCTCGACACGTTGAAGCGACTGCTGCGCGGCCAGGTGGACGTCGTTGCAGCGCTGCAGAATATCGTTATCGCCGCCGGCCGCCGRCTGTCGCCGTGGATCGCGCCGGTGCTCGAGCTGCTTCCCGACCGGCGCCATATCGCCCGCGAGGTCCGGCACTCCTTCGCGCTGTTCGGCAAGCGCAAGGTGCCGCTGACGCTGATCTACAGCGAGGGCGATGTCGGGCTCGACCACGTCTATTTCCACTTCGGGCCGCGCGGCGCCAGACTTTCCCGCTATCCGAACGTGCGCCTGCTGATGCTGCCGGATGCCGACCACAATCTGACGCCGCCGCAATCGCGCAAATTCGTGCTCGACGAGATCATCCGTCTTGCCAGAGCATGACCGGGATTTCAGCTAAAGCATGGCGCGCAAAAGTGTGCAGCGTTTTGCGCCGAAGACATGCGGCAAACAAAGACCTAAAGTCCGGCAAGCGAATCTGAAAGATCGCGACGCGCTTTAGGCGGGATCAGATGCTTTCTGCGGCAACGACATCAAGCGATCTGTAGAGATCGATATAACGTCCGGCGACGATATCCCAGGAATAGCCGCGGGTGGCGTCGAGAAGCTCGGCTCGGACGGTGTCCGGTTGGCGCGAAAGGTGTTCATAGGCCGTTTCGAGCGCCGTGGCGGCACTCTCAGGATTCGTGAAATCGGCAAGCATGAGAACGGGATGCCGGGCGGCAAGCGTCGCAAAGGCATCATTGGCGTTCAGCACCGGCAGGAGACCGGCGCTCATCGCCTCCAGCGCCACCAGGCCGAAACCTTCATATTCCGAGGCGGAGGCGAAAATCGAGGCTTCTGCGATGATGCGCCGGATGGTGTCGTTGTCGGGCGACACATGCAGGGTGACGCGGCCGGAAAGATGGCGGCTTTCGATTGCGCCTTCGACATCCGCCCGGTCCAAGTCGGATTCGGCGCCGACGATGTCGAGATGCCATTCCGGGTCGCGGGTCTTCAGCGCGGCCATCGCATCGAGCAGATGGTCGATGCGCTTGTTCACGGAGAACCGGCCGATCGTGACGATGCGGCGCTTTGCCCGGCGTGAAGCGGTGTCGGCAAACTTGCCGATATCGGCGCCGTTTTCGATCAGGAGGCTGTCGGGCACGRTCTCGGAAAACTGCTTGAGGTCGGAGGCGCTGCAGCAGACGACGCGACGGTAGGCCATCGCCGAAGCACGGGTCAGCGTCCGGAACCAGATCTTCTTGATCGTCGCGTATTTCCGCGTGTGGAAGAAGCCGCCATGGGTGGTGACGATCATCGGCTTGCCGTGCAGCAGCCGGCCCCAGGCGAGCGCGTCGAAGAAGAAGTCGATGGCATGGACATGGACGAGATCGGCATCGGCGAGATGGCGGAAAACCTGCGGTGCCAGCGGATAGCGGCTGGTGCCGGACCAGGGAATGCGCACCACCTCGATGCCGTCGATATCTTCGCGAAGCGGCAGCTTGTCCTGCGGCGCGGTGAAGAGCGAATCCAGCGTGACGACGCGTACGCGATAACCGCGGCGCACGGTCTGGCGGGCGAGATTGGCGACCACGTCTTCCAGGCCGCCGCGATTGGGCAGGAACTGGCGCACGACATGGACGATCAGCGGAGCCGTTTCCAACTGCAGCATCGCGCGCGCCCTATCTGCCTCGACGATCGACATTTTTCACCTATCGCTGCACGTGCCGGCCCGCGCTGATGCGGGCCTGTGATAACAACGACCAGATATGCCCGGCGTTAAGGCGCGGTTTAGGCGACCGCTTGCGAGGGCCAATCTTCGCGAAAAAGGTTAACCGTGTCTGACGGGAATTCAGAAGGCCTTGAAAGTCAGCGTCGTCAGCGAGCGGACGATGCCGGGAATATTGGCGATGTTGTCGTTGATGAATTTGCCGATATCCTGGCCTTCCTCGATATAGACCTTCAGCAGCAGATCGTAGTCGCCGCTGGTCGAATAGAGCTCCGAGACCAGTTCGGTCTGGTAGATGGCGTCGGCGACATCATAGGTCTTGCCGGGTGCGCATTGGAGCTGGACGAAGATCGGCTTCATGGAGATTTCCTGCAAAGTTGTTTGGTAGGCATAATGGTCGAAAGCGCCATGCCGATGCAAGCCGTTCGTCACACAGCCGGGTTGGCGGTGGCTTCTGCGACGATCCAGTCACGAAAGCCGGCAAGTGGCGCATAATCGGCGCGCTCGGGCGGAAAGGCGAGATAATAGCGCTCGCGACTTTCCATTTCACGGTCGACAGCGGCGACGAGATCGCCGCGCCTGATCTCTTCCTGCATCAGGAATGTCGGCAGCAGGGCGACGCCGAGGCCGGCGATTGCCGCCTGCGCAGCCGTGGCGAACTGATCGAAGAGCATGCCGTGCACGCTTTCGAAGGAAACGCCGTTGCCGGCGAACCATTGCTCCCAGGCGTCAGGACGCGTCGTCAGGTGCAGAAGCGGAACGGCGAGCAGATCCTCCGGCGCTTTGATCGAGTATCGCTTCAAAAAATCCGGACTGCAGGCCGGCACCGTGCGCTCCGACATCAGAAGCGCGAGTTCGGCGCCCGGCCAGTGCGGGTGGCCGAAATGGATAGCGGCGTCGATCGAATCGAGGCGGAAATCGAAGGGGGAAAGCCGGGTCACCAGATTGATGGTCACGCCGGCATTGGCGGCGAGAAAGCGCCCCAGGCGCGGCGCCAGCCAGCGCGTGCCGAAGGTCGGCAGGATGGCGAGATTGAGAGTGCCGCCATGCGGATTGGCGCGCAGGTTCAGCGAGGCGCTCGATATCCGCCGCAGGGCCTCGCGAATCTCGCGGGCATATCCGTCGCCGGCAAGCGTCAGCCGCATGGTCTGGCGTTCGCGCAGGAAGAGCTCGACGCCAAGCTGCTCCTCCAGCGCGCTCACCTGGCGGCTGACGGCGCTCTGCGTCAAATCGAGTTCGCGCGCCGCTGCCGTCACGCTGCCGGTGCGGGCAACCGCCTCGAAGGCGGCGAGATGCGAAATCGATGGCAGAAAACGTCTAGACGTCAGCATGGTCATTCCGTTTCAGAATGGGCTATTTCCGAAATAGCGATATTTGCGGCTTTGTCGCGCGTGTAAAGAGGTTCATCCTGCAAAAACGGAATGAGCCGGAGTTTCCCAATGCCGCAAGCCTTCGTTTCCCCAGGCCGCATCCGATCGTTGTTCACCGAGGCGATGTCGCAGATGTACCGGGCGGAAGTACCGCAATACGGCACGCTGATCGAACTGGTGGCGGATGTAAATGCCGGCTGCCTTGAAAAGAATCCTGACCTGCGCGATCGCCTGGCCCAAGCCGGCGAGCTGGAGCGCATCGATGTCGAGCGCCACGGCGCCATCCGGCTCGGTACGGCCGACGAGCTCTTCACCATCCGCCGGCTGTTTGCGGTCATGGGCATGCAGCCGGTCGGCTATTACGATCTTTCGGTCGCCGGTGTGCCGGTTCATTCCACCAGCTTCCGGCCAATCGACGAGGCAGCGCTCAATGTCAATCCATTCCGCGTCTTCACCTCGCTGCTGCGATTGGAGCTGATCGAGGACAAGGGGTTGCGCGGCGAAGCCGAAGCCATTCTGGCAAAACGGCGGATCTATACGCCGCGCGCCGTCGCGCTGATCGAGCGCCACGAGCAGAACGGCGGACTGACCGAGGCGGAAGCGACGGAATTCGTCGCCGAGGCGCTGGAAACCTTCCGCTGGCATGGCGAAGCGACAGTCAGCGCCGAAACCTATAAGCGGCTGCACGATGCGCATCGGCTGATCGCCGACGTCGTCAGCTTCAAGGGGCCGCATATCAACCATCTGACGCCGCGCACGCTCGATATCGACGCAGTCCAGGCCCGCATGCCGGAACGCGGCATCACGCCGAAGGCTGTCATCGAAGGGCCGCCGCGCCGTCATTGCGATATCCTGCTGCGACAGACGAGTTTCAAGGCGCTGGAGGAAACGATCGCCTTTTCCGATGATGACGGTGCGGTTCAAGGGACGCATACCGCCCGCTTCGGGGAGATCGAACAGCGCGGTGTGGCGCTGACGGCGAAGGGCCGGGTGCTCTACGACCAGCTGCTCGCCTCGGTTCGCGGCGAGGTGCAGGTGGGCGCCGGCGGCGCCAAGGCCGGCGCCTACGATCACGAACTCGCCGCGCGTTTCAAGGCACTGCCGGACAGCTGGGACGAGCTGCGCAGGGCGGATCTGGCCTTCTTCCGCTATTCCGCGACGCCTGCGGGCATTGCCGCCGCGGCCGGCAGCAGGCTGCCCAGCGATCCGGGGGCGCTGATCGCCGGGGGTTACCTTGCTTTCACCCCGATCGTCTACGAAGACTTCCTGCCCGTCAGCGCGGCCGGCATCTTCCAGTCGAACCTCGGCACCGACCAGCAGCAGAACTATGCGACCCGCTCGAACCGTGACGCCTTCGAGGCAGCACTCGGTGCTACCGTTCAGGACGAGCTGGCGCTTTACGCCGAACGCCAGGCCGCATCGCTGGATTCGGCACTGGCCGCGCTCGGCCTTGCGGGCCTGCCGCTGAAGACCGTTGCGTGAAATGGCTGCTTCAACACTTTCTTTTATGCATTAGAGTACCCGCGATTTCGCTCTGATCGGACTGAGCCATGCTGAATGATCCGCGCTCCCACGGCCTCTGGGAAAAGACAGCGCCCGAAGCGCCGACGACCTCGCCTCTCGAAGGCGCGGTATCGGCCGATGTCGTCATCGTCGGCGGCGGTTACACCGGCCTCTCTTCCGCCCTGCATCTTGCCGAAGCCGGGTCGAAGGTGGTGCTGCTGGAGGCGAAGGAGATCGGCTTCGGCGGTGCCGGGCGCAATGTCGGGCTGATCAATGCCGGCATGTGGGTGATGCCGAACGATCTGCCCGGTGTGCTCGGCCCGGTGCATGGCGAACGTCTGCTCGATCTGCTCGGCAATGCGCCGAAGCTCGTCATGGAGCTGATCGACAAACATCAGATTGCCTGCGAACTCGAACGGAACGGCACGCTGCATTGCGCGGTTGGCGCGGATGGGCTGAAGGAGATCGAGGATCGCGCGGCGCAATGGTCCGCCCGCGGCGCAGCCGTGACGCTGCTCGATGCGGCGGAAACGGCAAAACGCATCGGCAGCGATGCCTATACCGGTTCGCTGCTCGACAAACGCGCCGGAACGCTGCAGCCGCTTGCCTATGCGCGCGGCCTTGCCCATGCCGCCGTCAAAGCCGGCGTCGCCATTTACACATCCAGCCCGGTCATCGCAACGGAGCGCAATGGCAGCCGCTGGACCGTGAAGACATCAAGCGGCGAAGTCAGCGCCGAGTGGATCATCGTCGCGACAGATGCCTACAGCACCGGTCCGTGGGAGCAGGTGCGCAGCGAACAGGTGCATCTGCCCTATTTCAATTTCGCCACCGTGCCGCTCGGCCACAATCTGCGCCAGTCGATCCTGCCAGGGCGGGAAGGCGCATGGGATACCAAGGAAATTCTCTCTTCCTTCCGGATGGATCAGGCCGGTCGTCTCGTTTTCGGCAGTGTCGGGGCGCTGCGTAATACCGGACTGGCCGTACACAAGGGCTGGGCCAAACGCGCATTGAAGCGGCTCTTCCCTGTTATCGGCGACGTCGAATTCGAGTGTGAATGGTATGGCCAGATCGGCATGACCGACAATGCGCTGCCGCGCTTCCACAAATTCGCACCTGGTGTCGTCGGCTTTTCGGGCTACAATGGCCGCGGCATTGCCCCCGGTACGGTCTTCGGCCGTACGCTGGCGGAGCATATCCTCGGCCGGCTTCCGGAAGCCGATCTGCCGCTGCCGCTGACTTCGCCCACCGAGCCAAGCTTCCGTGCACTCAAGGAAATATGGTACGAAGCCGGCGCTCAGGTCGCCCATTTCGCCGATGCCCGCTTCTAAAGAATAGTAAGATTGGAAACACGACAATGACCATCGCCGTCCTCGATCTCGCCACCGAAACCGCCAAACTGCTTGCCGAACTCGGCGTCGATGCCGGCCGCTATCACGGCGGCACGCTTTCCGTTACCTCACCGGTCACCGGCAAGGAAATCGGCAAACTCAGGGAACATTCCGTTTCCGAGACGAAGGCGGCGATCGAAGCGGCGCACCAGGCCTTCCTCGAATGGCGTGCCGTGCCGGCGCCGAAGCGCGGCGAACTGGTCCGCCTGCTGGGCGAGGAACTGCGCGCCTCCAAGGCGGCGCTCGGCCGTCTCGTTTCGATCGAGGTTGGCAAGATCACTTCGGAAGGTCTGGGCGAAGTGCAGGAGATGATCGACATCTGCGATTTCGCGGTCGGCCTTTCCCGTCAGCTCTACGGCCTGACGATCGCCACCGAGCGCTCCGAGCACCGGATGATGGAAAGCTGGCATCCGCTCGGCGTGATCGGCATCATCTCCGCCTTCAACTTCCCGGTTGCCGTCTGGTCGTGGAATGCCGCACTTGCGATGGTCTGCGGCAATTCTACCGTCTGGAAGCCCTCGGAAAAGACGCCGTTGACGGCGCTTGCCGTGCAGGCGCTGTTCGAAAAGGCGCTGAAGCGTTTCGTCGCCGAGGGCGGCACGGCGCCGGCCAATCTGTCGACGCTGATTATCGGCGGCCGCGAGGTCGGCGAAGTGCTGGTCGATCATCCGAAGATCCCGCTGGTTTCCGCCACCGGCTCGACGGCCATGGGCCGCGCCGTCGGTCCGCGCCTGTCGCAGCGTTTTGCCCGCGCCATTCTCGAACTCGGCGGCAACAATGCGGCGATCGTCTGCCCGTCGGCCGATCTCGACCTGACGCTGCGCGGCGTCGCCTTCTCCGCCATGGGCACGGCAGGCCAGCGCTGCACGACGCTGCGCCGTCTCTTCGTGCATGACAGCGTCTACGATCAGCTGGTGCCGCGCCTGCAGAAGGCCTATGGCTCCGTCACCATCGGCAATCCGCTCGAGGCTGGGACGCTTGTGGGACCGCTGATCGACGGCCAGGCTTTCGAGAAGATGCAGGCAGCGCTTGGCGAGGCGAAGTCGGCCGGCGGCACGGTGACCGGCGGTGACCGCGTCGACAATGGTTCGGCTGACGCCTTCTACGTTCGCCCGGCGCTTGTCGAAATGCCCGATCAGACCGGACCGGTGGAGCACGAGACCTTCGCGCCGATCCTCTATGTGATGAAGTATAGCGATTTCGACGACGTGCTGGCGCTGCACAATGCCGTGCCGCAGGGACTGTCGTCGTCGATCTTCACCAACGACATGCGCGAGGCCGAAACCTTCGTCTCCGCCCGCGGTTCGGATTGCGGCATCGCCAACGTCAACCTCGGACCATCCGGTGCCGAGATCGGCGGCGCCTTCGGTGGCGAGAAGGAGACCGGCGGCGGCCGTGAATCCGGCTCGGATGCCTGGAAAGCCTATATGCGCCGCTCCACCAACACGATCAATTACGGCAGGACGCTGCCGCTGGCGCAGGGCGTCAAGTTCGACGTCGAATAAGCCGGCTGCAAAAGGCTGCAAAAGAGAGGCGGCGCTCGGGGAGCGTCGCCTTTTTTCTAAATCGAGATTTATTCCCCTGTAATATGAAATATTGAGTCAAGATATTGTGATGGCTTTTCCGGCCAAGACAAACTTGAAATCGGCAGTCAGGAAAAATATACGCCTCTCATCGCCCTTGGAGAGCTTGGGTGACATCGCCACGGAGGCCATCATGAACATTGCTCTTAACCGTTTTTCCCTCGCGCTTGCCGCTTCGCTTCTCTCCGCCACCGCGCTCGCAGGCAGCGCCAATGCGCAGGACGAAGGTCTCGTCGTTTACAATGCCCAGCACGAAAGCCTCGGCCGCGAATGGATCGACGCCTTCACCAAGGAGACCGGCATCAAGGTCACCATGCGCCAGGGCAGCGACATGCAGTTCGCCAACCAGATCATCCAGGAAGGCGACGCCTCTCCGGCTGACGTATTCCTGACCGAGAATTCGCCGGCGATGACGCTGGTCGATGGCGCGGGCCTGTTTGCCCCCATCGAAAAGGAAACGCTGGATCAGGTTCCGGAGCAGTATCGCCCGGCTGACGGCATGTGGACCGGCATTGCCGCCCGCACCACGGTCTTTGCCTATGACAAGACGAAGCTCACCGAAGACAAGCTGCCGAAGTCGTTGCTCGACCTCGCAGATCCGGCCTGGAGGGGTCGCTGGGGTGCGGCCCCCGCCGGCGCCGACTTCCAGGCCATCGTCGCCGCTCTGCTGCAGCTCAAGGGCGAGCAGTCGACCGCCGACTGGCTGAAGGGTCTCAAGGAAAACGCCACGCCCTACAAGGGCAACAGCGTCGCCATGAAGGCCGTCAATTCAGGCGAAGTCGAAGGCGCGGTCATCTATCATTATTACTGGTTCGGCGATCAGGCCAAAACAGGCGAGAACAGCAAGAATGTCGGCCTGCACTACTTCAAGAACCAGGATCCGGGCGCTTTTGTCAGTGTTTCGGGCGGCGGCGTCCTGAAGTCCACGCAACACATGAAGGAAGCCCAGGCTTTCCTGAAGTTCCTCACCAGCAAGGCTGGCCAGGCAGTCCTCAAGGACGGCGATTCCTACGAATATGCCATTGGCAAGGATGCGCCCTCCAACGACAAGCTCACTCCGCTTGCCGACCTCAACGCTCCGAAGGTCGAAGCTTCGACCCTCGACAGCAAGAAGGTCGTCGAACTGATGACGGCCGCCGGCTTGATCTAACCTTTCTGCCGCAGGCGTCTTCCTGCCAAAACTATTGCATTTGGCTCAAGAAAACCTTAGGGCATGACGATATCCGGCAACCGCCTTTCAAAGGCGGTTGCCTTCCTTTTTCAGCGTGTAAAGGCATCGGCCTTGCTGCAGGACAACAGATTGCTCGCATCCGGCAACCAGGCGCCGGTCGCGCCGAGGGCCACGCGAATGGCTTTGCCGCGCGGACGTATGCCGCACGCTTCGGTGATCCTCCTCGCAACCGTCGTCGCGATCTTCAGTCTCGTGCCGCTCGGTTTCATCGGCTGGGTCACCTACGATGTCGGCTGGGAAACGGTGAAGACCCTGGTCTTCCGGCCGCGCGTCGGCGAACTTCTTGTCAATACGATTCTCCTGGAATCGATCACCATCCCGCTGTCGATCGCGCTTGCCGTGGCGCTTGCCTGGCTGACGGAGCGGACGGACATTCCTTTTGCGCGGCTGTGGGCCTGGCTGGCGATCGCTCCGCTCGCCGTGCCTGCCTTCGTACACAGCTATGCCTGGGTCAGTCTGGTTCCCGGCATGCGCGGCCTGCAGAGCGGCGTCTTCGTCTCGGTCATCGCCTACTATCCGTTCCTCTACCTGCCGGTCGCCGCAGCGCTGCGGCGTCTCGATCCGGCCATTGAGGATGCCGCTGCCTCGCTGGGCCTTAATCCCTGGCGCGTCTTCTTCCGCGCCGTGCTGCCGCAGCTCAGGCTCGCCATCTGCGGCGGTTCGCTGCTGATCGCCCTGCATCTGCTTTCGGAGTACGGCCTGTTCGTCATGATCCGGTTCGACACGTTCGCGACTGCCATCGTCGACCAGTTCCAGTCCTCCTACAACAGCCCGGCCTCCAACATGCTCGGCGGCGTGCTTGTCGCCTGCTGCCTTTTTCTACTCGGCTTCGAGGTGCTGGTGCGCGGCAACGAACGTTATGCCCGCGTCGGCTCGGGCTCGCCACGTCCCACGGACCGCCGCCGGCTGGGCTGGTTCGTGGTGCCCGCCGTTTTGCTGCCTGTCATTCTCGCGGTACTGACGCTCGGCGTGCCGCTGGTGACGCTTGGCCGCTGGCTCTATCTTGGCGGTACCGATATCTGGCGCATCGAGGTCGGCAGCGCCTTCCTGCAGACGATCGTGCTTGCCATTGTCGGCGGCGTGCTGGCGACGATTGCCGCAGCACCGATGGCTTGGCTTTCCGTGCGTGCGCCCGGCCGCTTCCAGCGTGTGCTTGAAGCCTGCCATTATTATGTCGGCTCGTTGCCGGGCGTCGTCGTGGCGCTGGCGCTGGTGACGATCACCGTGCGTCTCGTGTTGCCGCTCTATCAGACCTTCGCAACGCTGCTCGTCGCTTATGTGATGCTTTTTCTGCCGCGCGCCATGGTCGGGCTGCGCGCCAGCATCGCCCAGGCGCCGGTGGAGCTGGAGCGCGCCGCGATGGGTCTCGGCCGCACTCCGGGTCAGGCAGTGCGGCAGATCACCATGCGGCTTGCAGCACCGGGGGCCGCCGCCAGCGTCGCGCTGGCCGCACTCGGCATCACCAATGAACTCACGGCGACACTGATGCTGTCGCCCAACGGCGTCGATACGCTGGCGACGAAATTCTGGTCGCTGACCAGCGAGATCKATTATGTCTCGGCCGCCCCTTACGCCTTCATGATGGTCGTGCTGTCGCTGCCGCTCACCCTGATGCTCTATACCCAATCGAAACGGACCGCCGGCCAATGACGCTGCTCACGATCGAAAACATCAGCAAGCGCTATGGCCCCGTCCAGGCGCTGAAGGATATTTCGCTCGAGGTTTCGGCCGGCAGCCGCACGGCCGTCGTCGGCCCGTCCGGTTCAGGCAAGACGACGCTGCTGCGCATCATTGCCGGCTTCGAGCAACCCGATGTCGGCAGGGTGACGCTGGATGGCGACCTGCTGGCGGACGGTCCGACGACAGTGCCGGCCCACAAGCGCGGCATCGGCATCGTCTCGCAGGACGGCGCGCTGTTTCCGCACTTAAGCGTTGCCGAGAATATCGGCTTCGGCTTCGAACGAAGGGCCCCGGATCGCGAGCAGCGCGTGCTTGAGCTGCTCGATATGGTCGAGCTCGACCGCGGCATGCTGGTGCGGCGCCCGCATCAGCTTTCCGGCGGCCAGCAGCAGCGTGTGGCGCTCGCCCGTGCGCTCGGCCGCAAGCCGCGGCTGATGCTGCTTGACGAACCGTTCTCGGCACTCGATACCGGTCTGCGTGAAAACATGCGCAAGGCGGTTGCGCGCGTGCTGCAGGCGGCCGGCATCACCACCATCCTCGTCACCCATGACCAGGAAGAGGCGTTGACCTTTGCCGATCAGGTCGCGGTGCTCAGGGAAGGACGGCTGATCCAGGCCGGGTCGCCGCAATCATTATATCTGCATCCGCGTGATCGCGAGACGGCACTGTTTCTCGGTGATGCCGTGCTGCTTCCCGCCATCATTCGCAACGGTTTGGCAGACTGTGCCCTCGGCCATGTCGCCGTTGAAGGCAGTCGTCAGGGCAAGGCGGAGATCATGCTGCGGCCCGAGCAGATCCGCGTCGTTGCTGATGAAGGCGATCGCAAATACGGCGGGCGTGTCGTCGAGGTGGAATTCGGCGGCGCGGTCTGCACCGTCGCGGTTTCGCTGGACGGCGTTGCGCTGCCGCCAATCCTGATCAAGACCTCGAGCGTCGCCCTTCCGGCGCGGGGCGATCTCGTTCGCCTCGATATCGCCGGCAAGGCGCATGTCTTCGAGAGCTAAACTAAGAGCCCGCACCTCCTATTGGACGCGCGGGCTCTGTTGTTTTAGTTTTCGCGTCATCCTTTCCGGAAATCCATTTCGATTTCCGGGCTTATGCGCTAGCCGAACTTGCGCACCACTTCTTCCGGCTCGATGCCTTCGAGCCAGCCGCCGGTAAAGCCGGCGCGTTCGAGCCCGAGGCGGATGACCGGCGATTGCCGCATCAGTTTCCAGATGAAATCCGAACGGTCGTTCTCGATGGTCATGACGACAAGGCCCTGGTCGATGCCGACGGTGCGGTCGTCGACCCAGCCTTCCGGCCGCTTGGTCTTGACCGTCGGGTTGAAGCCGCCGGGGAAGCCGCCTTCCAAGAGCAGGTTCGGATAGGTGGTCAGAAGCGCCTTGGTGCCGTCGAGAGCCGCCTGCCGGTCGTAGGGCAGGCAGGCAAGTGCTGCCCAGGGTGCGATCGTGCCGTCATCGGGGCCGAGCGGTGCGCCGCGTGCGGCATAACCCAGAACCTTCGGCTGGCGGCCGCCGCGCATACGCCGTGTCGGCGGCGGGCCGTCACAGGCGGTGAAACCCCAGATATTCCTGTTATAGCCGACGAACTGGCCGGGATTGCGTTCGGCATAGTCACGCTGGACGTTGATCATCACCTGCGTGTTGCGGAAATAGTCCCAGTTCCGCTCCGCCATCGGCTTGTCCTGAATGGTGCGGAAATCGATCCAGGCATGCGAGAACAGGTGGATAAAGAGCGGCCCGGCATAGAGATAGGACTGCTCGCCGTGCAGCATCCAGGAATAGCTTGACGTAAAGGCGTCGTAGCACGACTGTGGAATGGGATGCGTCGGCGAGGCGAGCGCCAGCGTGTAGAGGATGATCGCCTCATCGAAGCCGTGATAGCGCCAACGCAGGAAGCCGGAAGAGGGCTTCCAACCCATGGAAATGGTGTCGCCTCTGTTCAGCGCCCAGCGCCAGTCGACGCGCTCGTAGATGAAGGTCGCGAGTTCACGGATTTCAGTCTCCGTCTCGTCGTCTTCGCGATTGAAATATTGCGCTGATGTCAGGATGCCGGCGACAAGCAGCGCCGTATCGATGGTCGAAAGCTCGCTGTTCCAGGCGCGATGGCCGGTATCCATATGCAGGAAGTGGTAGAAGAAGCCGCGGTAGCCGGTCGCGTGGCGTTCCTCGCCCTGACGCGCCTCGGCGAAGAAACGCAGCGTATTGACCGTACGCTCGGCCGCTTCCTCGCGGCTGATCCAGCAACGCTCGACACCGACGGGATAGGAGGAAAGCGCAAAGCCGACGGCTGCGATGCTGCACGGAACCCCGCCGATCGAGGTATCCGCCACCAGGCCGTTTTCGGGATTGGAATATTTCAGGAAGTACTTGAACGCCGAATGCTGCAGCCTGTCGACGAGCGCTGCATCAATGTCTTCAATCCGTTGCAGCATAGGCTCCTACCCAACTGTTGCATCGCCCCATGCTTCAACATGGTGGCCGTCCCCGGGCAAATCAAACCTTTTTGATTCGCAAGGATAAGAGAACACAAATGGGTGGAATCGGTCGTTAATAATTATCGGTAAAATAATATCTAGCATAAGTCATATAAGCGGTGCAGCAAAAATGACGGCCCGCGCGCCACCAGCACGGGTTATTTTCCCGCAATACTTGTGTATCCTCTGCTCCAGAGAATGGGTTTCCGCGCTCAGGCGGCTTCATCGACCCGCACCAGATGGCCTGCCGTCACCTCCCGGTATCGGCGCGACGGCGCGACGTAGCCAACCGGACGAACGGGGCTCTTGAGCTCGTCGGTTCCGAGGTTGCGCTTGATGCCGCGCCGCGAGGGGTCGGGAATAGGCACGGCTGCCATCAGCTTCTTCGTGTAGGCGTGCTGCGGATTGCTGAACAGTTCCGCGCGCGGACCAATCTCGACGATTTCGCCGAGATACATCACCGCGACGCGGTGGCTGACGCGCTCGACCACCGCCATATCGTGGGAAATGAACAGGAAGGCGAGGTTGAGGCTTTGCTGCAGGTCCATCAGCAGATTGCAGACCTGCGCCTTGATCGAGACATCGAGGGCCGAAACGCTTTCGTCGGCGACGATCACCTTCGGATCGAGTGCGAGCGCGCGAGCGATGCAGATGCGCTGGCGCTGACCGCCGGAGAATTCGTGCGGATAACGTTTCATCATGTCGGGTTTCAGTCCGACGCGTTCGAGAAGATCGGCCGCCTTGTCGCGGGCCTGAGCGCCGCTGCCGAGGCCGTGCTCCGTAATCGGTTCGGCGACGGCGGCGCCGACGGTCATGCGCGGGTTGAGGCTGGCGAAGGGATCCTGGAAGATCATCTGGATGCTGCGGCGCATCCGTCTGAGACTGACTGCATCAAGGCTCAGCACGTCATAACCGTCGAGGCTGACACTGCCGCCGTTCGGCTGGACGAGGCGGGTGATCGAGCGACCGGTGGTCGATTTGCCGCAGCCGGATTCGCCGACGAGCGACAGCGTCTCGCCCTGGAAGAGATTGAAGGAGACGTCCTCGACCGCATGGATCGCTCCCGTCTTGCGGCCGAGCAGCCCGCCGCGGATATCGAAACGGGTAACGAGATTCTTGACTTCGAGGATCGGCGTCCGGCGGCGGTCGACGGTGTCGGCCACCTCGACCGGCTCGCGCCGTTCGCCGGTCGTGGTATCGACGACCGGGAAACGCAGCGGCCATTTCCGGTCGGCCATCGAGCCGAGGCGTGGCACGGCCGAGAGCAAAGCGCGGGTATAGGGATGCCTGCCGCGATGGAAGATGTCGTCGGTCGTGCCGGTTTCCACAGCCTCGCCGCGATACATGACGATGGTGCGGTCGGCGATTTCGGCGACGACGCCCATGTCGTGGGTGATGAAGAGAACGGACATGCCCTCTTCTTCCTGCAGCATCTTGATCAGGTCGAGGATCTGGCCTTGGATCGTCACGTCGAGCGCCGTCGTCGGCTCGTCGGCGATCAGCAATTTCGGCCGGCTGGCGAGCGCCATGGCGATCATCACGCGCTGGCGCATGCCGCCTGAGAACTGGTGCGGATATTCGTCGAAGCGCGAGGCGGCGTTCGGGATGCGGACCTTTTCCAGCAAGCGCACGGTTTCGGCCCGCGCCTCGGCCTTGCCGATATCGCCGTGGCAGGTGAGCGCTTCGGAGATCTGGCGGCCGATGGTGAAGATCGGGTTGAGGGATGTCATCGGCTCCTGGAAGATCATGGCGGCGTCGTTGCCGCGCACCCAGCGCATCTCCTTTTCCGGGAGGGCGAGAACATCCTTGCCGTTCAAGGTGATGGCGCCATCGATGCGGCTCGATCCCTTGGCGAGAAGCCGCATGATCGAAAGGGAGGTGACGCTCTTGCCCGAGCCGCTTTCGCCGACGATCGCCACCGTCTCGCCTGGCATGACGTCAAAGGAGACGTCGCGCACCACCGGCTTCCAGTCGCCATCGACGAGGAAGGCGGTCGTCAGGTTCCTGACCGAGAGAACAGGAGAGGCGGAGGCTGAAGAAACATCACTCATATCGTTCCCTTGGTTTTATCTAATTCACATCTTCAAAGGCGTGGCGAACGAGGCGGAAGGCCCGCCTTCCGCGATGCGGGCCGCTTCCAGCGCCGCGATCTTTTCATCGATCTCGCGCCTGTCAGTCATGCCGTTCGGATTTTGCCGCGTCGCCATCGTCTCCGCGACATGCAGATAACGTTCACCCGCCACCGTATGCAGGCGGACAAGTTCGGCGAGCGGATCGGGATGATCGTCGGCGCGGATGCTGAGCCAGGGATAATCCTGGTCGCGGTGGATGACGAGGGCGGCGGACTGCCTGCCGCGCTTGTCGCCGCCGGCATCCTCGCCTGCCTGCATCGCCAGGAGCAGGCGTTCGGCCAGCGGCTTGTCCATCGCATTGTTGTAGGTGGCGAGCGTTTCGGCGACGACGTCAGGACCTGCGAGCATGTTGCCGGCGACTGAGACGTTTTCGTCGATCAGATGCCCCGCCCAGTCGATGCATGCGGCGCCGGTGAAGGCGGCGTTGCGCCCCTTCGCATCGATGAGGTGCAACTGCCGCTGATTTCGGCCGGCGTCACGCGCGGTCAGCTCGGCGATAATCTCCTCCGGCGCCTTGCCTGCAGCCAGCAGCGACAGGCCGTCGAGGCCGTAAAGCGGGCTGACGAAGGCCTGGGTAGCAACGGCGCCGATGCCGCCGCGAATATGCGGCACCAGGGCGCCGACGGCAAAGAAGCGGGTCGCGACGGCGATGCCGAGATGGCCGGTCAAGGGATCACGGGCGACGATGGACCAGGTCATGGCTATCTCCCGATCGCATAGGCCTGCATCAGGCGCGGGGTGGCCGCGGCGCGCAACAGCCCGTCGGCATCGCGTCTTGCGGCAGTCAGCCGGCCGATCGTCCAGGGATCGGCGACTGTCAGCTTGTGACCCTTGCGACGCAGGGCATCGAGGACATCAGGGCCGAAATTCGCTTCCGCCATCAGGCTGCCGGGTTCGCGGGTGCGCGGATAGAAGGAGCCCGGAAAATGCGAGGTGTGGAACAGCGGCTGGTCGATCGCCGCCTGCAGGTTCAGCTTGTGATGCGCATAACGCAGGAAAAAGGAAAGTTGCCACTGTTCCTGCTGATCGCCGCCCGGTGTGCCGAAGGCGAGCGTCGGGCGGCCCTCATAGAGGCCGAGCGAAGGCGTCAGCGTCGTGCGCGGCCGCTTGCCGGGAGCAAGCGACGTCGGCAGGCCTGATTTCAGCCAGAACATCTGGGCGCGGGAATTGAGGCAGAAGCCGAGGCCGGGCACGGTCGGGGAGGATTGCAGCCAGCCGCCGGACGGGGTGACGGAGACCATGTTGCCGTCGCGGTCGATGACGTCGATATGCACGGTGTCGCCGCGCTTTTCGGAAAGATGCGCCATGGTCGGCTCGTAGACGGCGCCGGTCTTGGAATCCGCGCCGAGCATCTTCATCGTCAGATCATGCTGCGCTTCGAAGCCAGGCACGATGCCGGGACGAAGATCGAAGGAGGCGTCCGCGCCGACCAGCTTGCGGCGCTCGGCGGCATAGGTCTCCGACAGCAGATGCGCGATGGGAATCTCCGAAAAATTCGGATCGCCGTAATAGACTTCGCGGTCGGCGAAGGCGAGCTTCATCGCTTCGACGACGGTATGGACGAAATCGGCGCCGGCGGGATCCATCGCGGCGAGATCGAAGCCTTTGAGGATCGACAGGGTCTGCAGGAAGACCGGACCCTGGCCCCAGGGGCCGATCTTGGCGATCGTCCAGCCATGATAATCATAGGTCAGCGGTTCCTCGATCGTCGCCGACCAGTTCGCCATGTCGTTGGCGGTCAAAACGCCCTTGTGGCGGTTGCTGCTTGCATCCATCACCTCTGCGGTCTTCAGATAGTCGTCGATTTTCTCGGCGACGAAGCCGCGATAGAAGGCGTCGCGGGCCGCCTCGACCTGCGCTTCCCGGCCGCTTTTCGCCTCGGCCTCCGCGATGATGCGCTTCCAGGTTTCGGCAAGCACCGGATTCCTGAAATTCGCATGCGCTTGGGGGGCGCTGCCGCCTGGCAGCCAAGTCTCATGGGAGGTCGGCCATTCCTTCTCGAAGAAGGTGGCGAGCCCCTTGATGGTGGCGGAGACGCGCGGCAGCATCGGATGCCCGTGCTCGGCGTAATTGATCGCCGGTTCCAGCACATCGCGCACGCTCATCGAGCCGTAGTCGCGCAGCATCAGCATCCAGCCATCGAAGGAGCCGGGGATGACGGTCGCAAGCAGCCCATCGCCGGGGATCAGGCTCAGGCCCTCCGCCGTATAGTGTTCGATCGTCGCACCGGCGGGGGCGGGGCCTTGCGCGCAGATGACCTCGACCTTGTCCTTTTTCTTCGAATAAATCACCGCCGGCAGGTCGCCGCCCGGGCCGCAAAGATGCGGCTCGACGATCTGCAGCACGAAACCCGTCGCCACTGCCGCATCGAAGGCGTTGCCGCCCTTTTCGAGAATGCTCATGCCGACCGCCGAGGCGATCCAGTGCGTGGAAGTGACGACGCCGAAGGTGCCGAGGATTTCTGGACGGGTCGTGAAAGCGGTCATGTCAAATGTCCTTTCAAGAAATCATGCTTCGCGCGGATCGAGCGCATCGCGCAGGCCGTCGCCTAAAAGATTGAAACCGATGACGACGAGGAAGATCGCGGCACCCGGCCACATTGCCATCCATGGCGCCTGGGAGAGGAAATTTTTGGCGACGTTCAGCATCGAGCCCCAGCTCGGCGCCGGCGGTTGCTGCCCGAGGCCGAGAAAGGAGAGGCTCGCTTCGGCGATGATGGCGGTGGCGATGGTCAACGTCGCCTGGACGAGGATCGGTGCAAAGACGTTCGGCAGGATGTAGCGGGTGATGATGCTCGATGACCGGAGGCCGATCGAGCGGGCGCCCTCGACATATTCCTCGGTCTTGACCGAAAGCACCTGGCCGCGCGTCAGCCGCACGAAGACGGGCATGGCCGAAAGGCCGATCGCAATCATCGCATTGGTCAGACTCGGACCGAGAAAGGCTGCGAGCGCGATCGCGGTGATGAGGAAAGGCATGGCCAGAAAGGCTTCGGTGATGCGAGAGATCACCATGTCGATCCAGCCGCCGAAATAACCGGAGATAAGGCCGAAGGGCACGCCGATGATAACGGCAATGGCTACCGAGAAGACGCCGGCCATCAGAGAAGCCTGCGCGCCCCAGATCATCCGGGAAAGAATGTCGCGGCCGATATCGTCGGTGCCAAGCCAATGGGCGGCGGACGGGGGCTTGCGGATTGCCGACCAGCTTGTGGCGTTCGGATCGGGAATCGGAAGAAGGGGAGCGGCAATTGCGAGGATGGCGAAGAAAGCGATGATCGCAAGGCCGACGAGGGCGCCCTTGTTGGCCTTCAGCTTGCGCCAGGCGCGGCTCGGCGTGCGGTCGGCGGCCGGAATGCCGGTCTCTCCAATCGCGGTCATAGAGCGGCCCTCATGCGCGGATTGAGCAGGACGTAGAGAATGTCGGCCAACAGGTTCATCAGGATGAAGCCGATCGCCGTGCAGATCACCACGCCCTGGACGACGGCGTAGTCACGGTTGAAGACGGCGTCGACGATGAGCTTTCCGAAACCCGGAATGGTGAAGATCTGCTCGGTCAGTACGGCGCCGGCGAGCAGTTCGCCGAAGAGCAGGGCGGTCAGTGTCACGATCGGCAGCACCGCATTGCGGAAGCTGTGTTCGAGCACGACAGTGCTTTCCGGCAGTCCCTTGGCGCGGGCGGTGCGGATGTAATCGGCGCTGAGTACGCTAAGCATGGCCGAGCGGGTATGTCGCATCAGCGTCGCGGCCAGCGCATTGCCGAGCACGAAGGAGGGCATCAGCATGGTTTCCAGCGAACGAAGCGGATTGCTGAAGAAGGGTTCGTAGCCCGATGCCGGCAGCCAGCCGAGATTGACCGAAACCAGGAGGATCAGCATGATGCCGAGCCAGAAATTCGGGATCGACAGACCGGTCAGCGCGATGATGTTGGCGAGATAGTCGATCATCGTGTTCTTCTTGACGGCCGCCAGGATGCCCATCGGCACGCCGATCGCAAAGGCGAATATCATCGACATGATGGCAAGCTGGATGGTGACCGGCAGCTTTTCGCCGACGAGTTGCAGAACCGGCTGGTTGGTGCGCAGCGAGATGCCGAGGTCGCCCTGCAGTGCGGCACCCAGCCAGCGGACATATTGATAGGGCACGGGATCGTTCAGCCGGTATTTCTCGCGCAGGAATTCGAGAACCTGCGGGTCGCGTTCCTCGCCGGCCATGGCAAGGATCGGGTCGCCGGGCAGCAGCTTCTGCAGCGAGAAGACGAAGATCGAAATGATCAAAAGCGTCGGTATGGCGACCAAGAGCCGTTTGGCGATGTAGGTATACATGGGCGATCCTGACACGACTAAAGCATGTCGCGCAAAAGTGTGCAGCGGTTTTGCGATAACGACATGCGTAAAACAAAAAGCTAAAGCGCGTGACGCGAATCTGAAAGATTGCGACGCGCTTTAGAATCATGCGGCGGAGGGTTTCCGCCGCATGATTTGCTGGATCCAGATGATTTTAGGCCGGAGCGGCCTAAAATCATCCGGATCCAAATCAAAAAGTAGAGCATGATGTCGTCCGAAAACCGCTCACACTTTTCGGCATCATGCTCCAGGGATCAGCCGGCTTTCTTGACGCCGACGAGGCGGATCATGCCATCCGGCGACGGAACGAAGCCGGTGATGTTCTTGTGCAGCGCCCAGATCCAGGACTGATGGCCGAGATAGATGATCGGCAGATCGTCGTTCAGGATGACGGCGGCGGCATCATACTTCTGCTTGCGCACGGCCTCGTCGGTCGACGCACGGGCTTCGTTCAGCAGCTTGTCCACCTCGGCGTTGCAGTATTTCGTGTCGTTGATGCCGCCCTTGCAGGTGATGAACTGATGGATGTTGCCATCGGGATCGACGCGGCCGGACCAGTCAGAACGGCTGAGCTGATAATTTCCGGCGGTCTGCTCGCTCAGCAGCGTAGCGAATTCCGTCGACTTCAGGCTGACGTCGAAGCCGGCTTCACCGACCATCGACTGGATGATCTGCATCATCTGCATGGCGACTGGATTGTTCGGGATCTGCAGCTCGATCGGCACACGGTCGAAGCCGGCTTCCTTGATCAGCGCCTTGGCCTTGTCGAGATCACGGGCGGGGACGGGAATTTCCTTGTCGAACCACGGGCTGCTCGGCGGAAAGGGCTGGTTGCCGGAGATGGCCGTGCCTTCATAGACGATCTGGTTGACGGCATCGCGGTCGATCGCCAGCGAGAAAGCCTGGCGCAGGCGCTTGTCCTTGCCGAAAGGATTGTCGGCGCGCGCGCCGTTGCCGATATTGGTATAGAGCGCCATATAGCCGGTGCCGACGGCATCGGCATAGACCAGGCTCGAATCGGACTTCACGGCTTCGGCGTCGGTCGCGGCCAAACGCTCGATCATGTCGAGATCGCCGGACCGCAGGTTGGCGAGGCGCACCGTCGTATCCGGGATCGGCAGATAGGTGAGCTTGTCGATGAAGATCTTGTCCTTGTTCCAGTAGTCCTGGAATTTTTCAAGCACGATGCGGTCCTGCTGGACGCGCTCGACAAACTTGAACGGGCCGGCGCAGACCGGGTGATCGCCGAACTTGGCGCCGAGCTCCTTGGCGGCCTTCGGCGAGACGATCATGCCGGCGCGGTCGGAAAGCTGGGCAAGAAGGGTGACGTCGGGCGCCTTGAGGGTGAACTTGACCTCGTATTCGCTTGTCGCCTCGACCTTTGCGACCGAGGTGAGCTCGCTCTTGCGGCGTGATTCCGGCAGGGTGATGTTGCGCTCGATGGTGGCGACGACGGCTTCGGCGTTGAAGGGGGTCTCGTCATGGAACTTGACGCCTTGGCGCAGCTTCATGGTGAGCTCTTTGCCATCGGCCGACCAGCTCCATTCGGTGGCAAGCTGCGGCACGATCTTCAGGTCCGGTGAGACGTCGACCAGCTTGTCGCACATCGCGGTATAGACGATGCGGCCGACGAAGGTGCGCGACTGCGCGGGATCGAGCACGTCGGCATCGTCCTGCAGGCCGATCTTCAGGTCGACGGCGAAGGCAGGAAGTGCAAACAGTGCGCCGGCAACGGCGATGGTCAGCAATTTGGCGATCTTCATTCCATTCTCCTCTGTCTATTTTTTGTTTGGTTTTTGCTTCCATTCCGGCGGTTATGGTCCGCCCGTATTTTCTCTCCCAGCTCAGGCGAGGGTCTTGTCGACCTCCGTTTCGCTATGATCGAGCGAGGTGATGCGGATGAGGCTTTCCTGCAGCGTCAGCAGATGCTGGCGCATCGCTTCGCCGGCTCTGGCCGGATCGCGGGCGGCGATCGCATCGACGATCGCCGTGTGCTGGTTAAAGGTGACGGGCCGCGTTCGGCTGGCGCTGCGAGCGCGCTCGCGGATCGTCTGCCAGGCCTCGTCCTGTCGTACCCGGTTGATGACGTCGAAGATGGTGAGGAAGAAGCCGTTGCCGGCGCATTGGGCGATCTGGCGGTGCAGCGCCCCATCCCAGAGTTCGCGCCCGTCGGCATCGGTGCTTTCGTAGATCTTCTTCACCAGATCATACATGCGCTCGATATCGGCGGCCTTGGCGCGCATGGCGGCAAGCTGGGCGAGCTGCGGCTCGATGCGTAGGCGCACTTCCATGACTTCCATGAGATCGGTGCCGGCAACGATCGAGCCGACATGATCGCTCCAGCCATCGGGGCGCGGGCCGGCATAGGTGCCGGAGCCTTGGCGGCGCCAGACGCGCCCCTCGGCCTCCAGCACTTCGAGGGCTCGGCGGACAGCACGGCGGCCGACGCCCAGCATTTCCGAAAGGGTGCGCTCGGTCGGCAGCTTGCCGTCGGCGTCGAGACTGTCGGACCGCAAGAGAGCCCTCAGCCTCTCCAGCGCATAATTCGAATTGCCCTGCGTCTCATCCATCGGCATTCGTTTAAATGGTCCGAACCAATTTTCTATTGGTTCAGTGCAAACCAAAACGCAGCGACCGTCAAGCGCTTTTTTGTGCAAATGGAAATAATTGGTTCAGGTGAATCTCAGGCCGGCGTCGAGCGTGCGGAAAGAAAGAMCTGCGGCTCGAAGGCGAAATCCTTGTCGAAGGGATAGGTCGGATGCTGCTTGCGCAGCCGCGGCAGGCGCTCGACGAACTGGTCGACGACGCCTGTTGATAGCGCCATCAAGTTCGGATTGGCGAGCGGCGCCAGTTCCGGCGAGAGATAGCCCGATTTGACGACGATGATGCTTGCCTGGTGCGGGTCGAGGCCAAGCCGGGTGAAATCGGCGATATTGTGATAGGGCCGGCGCTYGGCGGAAAGCACGAGATCGATGCCGCCGGTCGAAACCACCGCCTGGCGGTCGGTCGGATCAGAAGTTTCATGCAGGAACTTAACCGCGAAACGGGCGACAACCGGCTTGCTACCCTTGGTGTCGAGCGAGGCGCCGACGCTGAGGTCCAGTTCCGCGCCGATGCCGGCGGCATAACAGGCTTCGGTCGCTGCCTTGTCGGCGATGCCGGCGAAGACGACGCCGGTGGCACCCCTGGCGATCAACTCTGCCAATACATCCGCCCGGTCCCCGACGCCGCCGCCGGTCGGGTTGTCGCCGGATTCGGCAAGCACAACAGGGGCAGTGGGGCTCGCGATCGCCCTTTCGACGCATTCCTCAAGCGAGCCGGTCTCGCAGCCGAAGACGAAGTCTTCGCGCGCATCCCAATAAGCCCTCGCGAGACGTTTGGCCTCGCGTTCCAGCACGGCGCGGTCGGTGCCGGTCATGATGGCAGCGGCGGTGGCGCGCGGTTCGTCGGCCCAGACATAGCCGACCATCAGCGATGCATCCCAAACGCCGTCAAGCGCATCGATCCCAGGCAGCAGGTCATAGAGGCCCTTTGCCGGCTCATCGACGGTGCTGGTGCGCTCGCCGGGCAGCACGACCGGGATCGGCGCCCAGAGGAGGCTCGGCCGCTCGCCGGTTTTCAGGCTCTTTACCAGCATGGAGACGGAGCGGCGCATCGTCTCCTCGACATCGATATGCGGCGCGGTGCGATAGGTGGAATAGATGTCGAGCGCATCGATGATGCGCTGGGTGACGTTGCCGTGCAGGTCGTAGCTCGCCGAAACGGTGCAATCCTTGCCGACCAGCGCACGGGCAGCACTGATCCAGTCGCCCTCGGCATCCTCCATGCCCTCGACATACACGGCGCCGTGCATGGCGAGGTAGAGACCGTCGAGCGGCAGCAGCGGCTTCAGCCGCTCGAGGAATTCGCCCTTGAAGGCCTCGTAGGTGGCGCGCGAAACCGGACCACCGGCAATGGCGCGGGCATGGATCGTCGGCAGGAACTCGGCATCATAATCCCTGAGGAAGGCGAAATAGGGCGCGGCCAGCAGCGCTTCACCGCGTAATACTCGAAAATCCTTCTCCTCGTTCAGGACGGGATTGTATGTGCTGCATTCGGTATGAATGCCACCGACGGCGATGCGCATGGGAAACCTCAGTTGATGTTGGGAGCAGTCAGAAAGTTGTAAGTGGCGTCGGCGGCGCCCGGGCCTTCGAGGCCAGTGCCGTCGTCAAGAATTTCGCCGGTCATCTGACACCAAGCGCGGGCTCGCCGCAAGCTGTGCCTGCCCATCTCATCACAGCGCGATCGGTCGCCTGTCGATCACCATGATCAGAAAAATCATCGCGCTTGTCGAGGCCAAGCAGGGTGGCGTTGCCATGCCGCGGGTCGCGGGATGCACGCAAAAGATCGCGTCAAGCTCAGCAGTTTTCGCTTATGGCTGCGAGGAGTACCCGCCTCTCTGATTCGCCGGATCGACGAACTTGCGGATCGGCAAACACCAAGGTCGCAGCTTATATGCGCGACAAAGATATACTAAAGCTTTGATATTTTGAGAAACTGGAGCGGGCGAAGGGATTCGAACCCTCGACCCCAACCTTGGCAAGGTTGTGCTCTACCCCTGAGCTACACCCGCTCAATCCGCATCGGTCCGGGGTAGTTGTTGGACCGTGGGCGCCGCCTCGCGGCGACCGGCGCTATATGGCCTAACGGGTTTTCAAATGCAACAGGGAAATGACGGAGAGGTGAAGAAAAATTCTAATGCGCGCAGACGCCCGGCGGAAAGGCCGCAAATGCGGGGCAAAGCGTCGGTCGCAAAGATTGCCAAACGATGTGGGCCGACTTAATCAGGACGCCTCGCTTTTTTCCCTTCCTGCCCAATGGATTGCCCCATGTCAGAAAATGCCCCGAAGACAAGAGAAGAATTGTTTGCCTTTCTCGATGGGCTCGGCATTGCCCATAAGACGGTCGACCATGCGCCGGTCTTCACCGTGGCGGAATCGGTGGCCCTGCGCGACGAGATCCCCGGCGGCCACACCAAGAACCTCTTCATCAAGGACAAGAAGGACAGGTATTTTCTGCTGACCGTGGAGGAAAATGCCGAGGTCGACCTCAAGCAGGTGCATAATTTGATCGGCGGGTCCGGCCGGGTCTCCTTCGGCAGGGCGGAAAAGCTGATGGAATATCTCGGCGTCATCCCTGGGGCCGTCACCGCCTTCGGCGCGATCAACGATACCGCAGAGAATGTCACCTTCGTGCTCGATGCCGAGCTGATGCGCGAGGAGATCGTCAACTGCCATCCGCTATCCAACGATGCGACGACCTCGATTGCGAGCAGCGATCTCATCCGTTTCATGGAAGCGACCGGACATAAGCCGCTTGTCTTGAAAGTGACGTCCTGACATACGATTTTAGCGCTAAAGCGCGTCGCGGTCTTTTAGATTCGCTTGCCGCGCTTTAGTCTTTGGTTTTGCGCATGCCTTTATCGCAAAACCGCACCATAGTTTTGCGCGACATGCTTTAGCAAAGACGCCGRCAGGATCGGCGCGGCGGGAGATACCTATGAGCGGCAGCGACAACCCCTATAACGCTTCCTTCGGAAATCAGATGACGGCGAAGACAAGCTTCAGTGCTACGCCGGAACCTGCCGGCAGCTACATCACGGAGACGACGACCGCGAATTTCGGCACGGACGTCATCGAGGAATCGCGCAAGCAGCCGGTGCTGGTCGATTTCTGGGCGCCTTGGTGCGGTCCATGCAAGCAGCTGACTCCGGTCTTGGAGAAGGTGATCAACGAAGCCAAGGGCCGTGTCCGGCTGGTCAAGATGAATATCGACGACCATCCCTCGATCGCCGGCCAGCTCGGCATCCAGTCGATCCCCGCCGTCATCGCCTTCGTCAACGGCCGTCCTGCCGACGGTTTCATGGGCGCGGTGCCGGAAAGCCAGATCCAGCAGTTCATCGACCGGATCGCCGGTCCGGCCGGCGCCGACGAGGCGGCCGAAATCGAAGCGGTGGTTGCTGAAGCGGCGGAACTGCTTGCCGCCGGCAATATCAACGAGGCCGCTCAGCTCTACGGCGCCGTGATGCAGGCCGATCCCGAGAATGCCAAGGCGCTTGCCGGCATGGCTGAATGCATGATCGCCGCAGACCAGCATCAGCGGGCGCGCGAAATACTGACGGAATTGCCGGAAGAGCTGGCGAAAGACGCCGGCATCCAGGCCGTGCTGATGAAGCTCGAGCATATCGAGGAGGCCCGCAAGCTCGGTGATCCCGTTGCGCTTGAGCGTGAACTGGCCGCCAATCCCGACGATCACGAGGCACGGATCAAGCTTGCCAAGATCCGTAATGTCGAAGGCCGGCGCGACGAGGCGGCCGACCATCTGCTGCTGATCATGCGCAAGGACCGTGCCTTCGACGATGACGGCGCCCGCCGCCAGCTGCTGCAGTTCTTCGAGGTCTGGGGCTTCAAGGATCCAGCGACGGTTGCAGCGCGCCGCAAGCTTTCGGCGATGCTGTTCTCCTAAAGCGCCACGCGTCCGACAAGACACGCTATCAGTTTGAATCTACGCAGCGTCCTTTGCGCGTCTAAAAAGACGCGCGGCGCTGTAAGTTTCGAGCATCTGCCCTTGCGTTTTCGGGCGAGGGCACCACATTCTCGTGAGGACGGGCATGCCCGTTACAAGAATGCGGGACGGTTTCATGCAAGTCGGGAATGCCAGATACCTGAAGCCGGGCGATCTGCCTGATGCGATCGCTGTCTTCCCCCTGACCGGCGCCCTCCTCCTGCCGGCCGGGCAGCTTCCCCTCAACATTTTCGAGCCGCGCTATCTGGCGATGCTGGATGCAGCACTGACCGGAAACCGGCTGATCGGCATGGTGCAGCCGGCACTCGGCGAACATGAGGACAAGGGCAGCGAGCCCAATCTTGCCGCTGTCGGCTGCCTCGGCCGCATCACCTCCTTCGCGGAGACCGGCGACGGGCGCTATATCGTATCGCTGACCGGCGTCTGCCGCTTCCGGCTGCTGGAAGAGAAATCGACCAGCGATCCCTTCCGGATCTTCCGTATCGCCCCGTTCATCGCCGACCTCTCGGCCGCGAACGAGGAGGAGGCGGTCGACCGCGCAGCGCTTCTGACCGCTTTCAAGGCCTATCTCGATGCCAACAAGCTGGAGGCTGACTGGGAGAGCGTCGAGCGGGCGAGCAATCTGACGCTGGTCAATTCGCTGGCGATGATGTCGMCCTTCGGGCCGGCGGAAAAACAGGCGCTGCTGGAGGCGCCGGACCTGAAGACGCGGGCCGAGACGCTGATCGCCATTACCGAAATCGTGCTGGCGCGCGTCTTCGGTGACTCCGACACGGTTCTGCAGTAGACTTCAGCCATGGATGAAAAACTCAGCCGCGTCGATCCAAAGCTGCTCGATCTCCTGGTCTGCCCGCTCTCCAAGGGCCGGCTTTCCTATGATCGCGAGCAGAATGAGCTTGTCTCGGAAAAGGCGCGGCTTGCCTATCCGATCCGCGACGGCATTCCGATCATGCTGGTGTCCGAGGCCCGCCGCCTCGACGAATAATGCAATTCCAGGAAAAGCGTGAGGCGGTTTTGCCGGGAATTGCGTAAAAACAAAGGTTAAATTGTCTGGCCGGCAAGCAGGCGTGGATTGTCCTTTGCCGTCGTTCCGGCCGCCTGGCCGATGAAGAAGGATTTGAGGCGCGGCAGCCGGTCGACGATGCCGAGGCCGACGTCGCGGGCGATGCGGATCGGCGTCGCGTCGTTGGAGAAGAGCCGGTTCAAGACGTCCGTCGTCACCCCCATGCGGAAAGTGTCGAAGCGCCGCCAGGTCTGGTAGCGTTCGAGAATGTTGATCGAGCCGATATCGAGGCCGAGGCGATCGGCGTCCACGATGGTTTCGGCAAGTGCCGCCACATCCTTGAAGCCGAGATTGAGGCCCTGACCGGAAATCGGGTGGATGCCATGGGCGGCGTCGCCGGCCAGCGCGAAACGCGGCGCGATGAAGGAGCGGGCGAGCGTCAGGCCGAGCGGGAAGGCGCGCTTGTCGCCGATCACTTTCAGTGCGCCGAGCTTATGGCCGAAGCGGCGTTCGAGCTCTTCCTCGAAGATCAGGTCGTCGGCAGCGACCAGCCGGTTGGCATCCGGCGTCCGCTCCGTCCAGACGAGCGAGGAGCGGTTGTTCTTGAGCGGCAGGATGGCGAAGGGGCCGGCCGGCAGAAAATGTTCCTCGGCACATCCGTCATGCGGCCGCTCGTGTTCGACTGTTGCAACGATGCCGGACTGGCCGTAGTCCCAGGTGACGGTCCTGATGCCGGCGAGATCGCGCAGTTTCGAGCGCACGCCGTCGCAGGCAACCAGCAGGCGGGTTTCCAGCGCACTGCCGTCCGAAAGCGTGACGGTGACATGGGTGTCGTGGGTCTTCAGCTCCGTGGCGCCGAGCCCGTGGCGGATGTCGATGCCGAGCCTCTCGCAAGCGCCGCGCAGTGCTGCGACCATGGCAACATTCGGGATCATGTGGGCGAAGGGCCGGCCTTCGGTCACTTCGCCGTCGAAGGTCAGAAAAACCGGACGCACCGGATCGGAGGTCTTGGAGTCGGTGACGATCATTTTGGTGATCGGCTGGGCTTCCGGCTCGATCTCGTTCCAGATGCCGAAGACCTCGAGCATCTTTGCCGCCGCCGCGATGATGGCGGAAGCGCGCGTATCATTTTTCCAGACATGCTCGGGGGCCGCCTCGACGACCGCGACATTCAGATGCGGCGCGGCCTGTTTGACCGCGACAGCGGCGGAAAGGCCGACATACCCCCCGCCCACAACCAGCATGTCCAGCATCGCGCCGCTCCCGTACCTTATGCCTCAGATGTGCTCTATATAGATCATCGCAACTTCACTTCCTACCGCTGGGAGACATAGAAATGACGAGCGAGACATCAGGGCCTTCGGCGATGGAGACGCTGCTTTCGACGCTCGACCTGGAGCCGATCGAGGTCGATATCTTCCGCGGCCGCAGCCCCAAGGCCGGCTGGCAGCGGGTCTTCGGCGGCCAGGTGATCGGCCAGGCGCTGATGGCGGCGCAGCGCACCATCGAGGGCGAGCGTTTCGTCCATTCGCTGCATGCCTATTTCATGCGTCCCGGCGATCCCTCGGTGCCGATCATCTACCAGGCGGAGCGCATCCGCGACGGATCGAGCTTCAACACGCGGCGCGTCGTCGCCATCCAGCACGGCAAGGCGATCTTCGCGCTGTCGGCCTCCTTCCAGGTGGAGGAGCCGGGCTTCGAGCACCAGATCGCGATGCCCGAGGTCGAGATGCCGGAGGCGCTGCTCGGCGAGCAGCAGATCAAGGAACAGTATCTCGCCCACGCGCCGGAAGCGATCCGAAAATACTGGCAGCGTGAGCGGCCGATCGAGATCCGCCCCGTCTCGCTGACGCATTATTTTTCCGACAGGAAGCTCGATCCCAAACAGGACGTCTGGGTGCGCGCCACCGGCCCGGTTCCCGACGACCGGCTCTATCAGGCGGCGGTGCTTGCCTATCTTTCGGACATGACGCTGCTCGATACGTCGCTCTATGCGCACGGAACGTCCATCTTCGACCAGAGCCTGCAGGTGGCGAGCCTCGATCACTCCATGTGGTTCCACAGACCCTGCAAGCTCGACGACTGGCTGCTTTATACGCAGGACAGTCCGTCGGCTTCGGGCGCCAGAGGATTAACCCGGGGTAGCCTATTTACACGATCTGGTAGCCTGATCGCATCGGTCGCGCAGGAAGGCCTGATTCGGAAAAAGGCAAATGAATAAAAAATATGCAACTTTATAAATTTGCGCGTTATTTGTGCGCTTATCGGCCGATCATTTGCCTGTTTATTGGCACTCTTTATTATAACCTTTACTTTTCAATAACTTACGTCTTGCCTCGAATCTGGCACGTCCCTTGAATGTGTATTGGCCGGTCGCTGTTCAGGAACGTCAGCGGCAAGGAGAGTCGGCTCCGCGCCGAGGATAACGAAGGATGGGAAACCAGATGAAAATTGTGATGGCCATTATCAAGCCGTTCAAGCTCGATGAGGTCCGCGAAGCCCTTACGGCGATCGGTATTCAGGGGCTGACCGTAACCGAAGTGAAGGGCTACGGGCGCCAGAAGGGGCACACCGAAATCTATCGCGGCACCGAATATGCAGTCAGCTTCCTGCCGAAGCTCAAGATCGAAATCGCAGTTGCATCGGAACTCGTCGACAGGGCGGTCGAGGCCATAGCGGCATCGGCCAAGACCGGTCAGATCGGTGACGGCAAGATCTTCGTCTATTCGATCGACCATGCCGTGCGCATCCGTACGGGCGAAACCGATTCAGAAGCGCTGTAAGAACGGCAGATCAAGGAGCTTTTTCCAATGTCAATTTCGAAGTTTTCTTCCACCTTTGCGCGTCTTTGCGCAGCTTCGGCCGCCCTTCTGGCGCCGGCCGTTGCTTTCGCGCAGGAGGCTGCACCAGCTGCCACCGCCGCTGCTGCTCCTGCTTTCACCATGGACAAGGGTGACAATACCTGGATGCTCGTCTCCTCGGCGCTCGTCCTTCTGATGACCATCCCCGGCCTTGCGCTTTTCTACGGCGGTCTCGTCCGCGCCAAGAACATGCTCTCGGTGCTGATGCAGGTCTTCATGATCACGGCCGTCGTGGCGCTGATCTGGGTGACCTACGGCTATTCGCTCGCCTTCACCGATGGCGGCTCGCTGAACAGCTTCGTCGGCGGCTTCTCCAAGGCGTTCCTCGCCGGTGTCAACACGTCGTCGCTCGCCGAAACCTTCTCGAAGGGCGTCGCCATTCCGGAATACACCTTCATCGTGTTCCAGATGACCTTCGCCTGCATCACGCCCGGCCTGATCGTCGGCGCGTTCGCCGAGCGCATCAAGTTCTCGGCCGTCATGCTCTTCGTCGTCCTCTGGGTCACCTTCATCTACTTCCCGATGGCGCACATGGTCTGGTTCTGGGGCGGTCCGAGCTCCTACACCGCGCCAGCCGGCCTGATCTTCTCCTACGGCGCAATCGACTTCGCCGGCGGCACGGTCGTTCATATCAATGCCGGTATTGCGGGCCTCGTTGGCGCCATTATGCTCGGCAAGCGCACGGGCTATAAGAAGGAAATCATGGCTCCGCACTCGATGACGCTGACCATGGTCGGCGCCTCGCTGCTCTGGGTCGGYTGGTTCGGCTTCAACGCCGGCTCCAACCTCGAAGCCAATGCCTATGCCTCGCTTGCCTTTATCAACACCTTCGTCGCAACGGCTGCTGCCGCTGTGTCCTGGTGCATCGTTGAAACCCTCACCCGCGGCAAGGCTTCCATGCTGGGTGGTGCTTCCGGTGCCGTCGCCGGTCTCGTTGCCATCACCCCGGCAGCCGGCTTTGCCGGCCCGATGGGCTCGATCGTTCTCGGCCTCATCGTTTCGCCGGTCTGCTACTTCTTCGTCGACGTCGTGAAGAACAAGTTCAACTACGACGACAGCCTTGATGTCTTCGGCGTCCATTGCGTCGGCGGCATCATCGGCGCTCTCGGCACCGGTATCCTCGTCAACCCGGCGCTCGGCGGTGCAGGCATCGTCGATTATTCCAC